>CAZPTV010000119.1:0-5885 GCA_964589335.1 uncultured Bacteriovoracaceae bacterium | reverse complement strand
CAAAATTCAGTAATGGAGTTTTTATTAATCAACCACCCTTTGGATTGCCCTATTTGCGATAAATCAGGTGAATGCGATTTACAAAACTACAGTTATGATTATGGAGCGGACGATACAAGATATGAAGAGCAAAAGCGCACGTATCTTGCTTTAGATATGGGACCCGTAATTAAGAAAAACATGAATCGTTGTATACATTGCACCAGATGCATTCGCTTTTGCGATGAAGTCAGTGGATTTCGTGAAATGATAGCGGTGAAACGAGGTAACTGGACTGAAATTACAACTCAAGGCGGAAAGCCATTAGAGACGGAGTATGCCGGAAATCTTGCTGACATTTGTCCAACGGGTTCGTTAACGTTAAAAGATTTTCGCTTTAAAAAAAGGGTTTGGTTTTTGAAGCGACCCAAAAGTATTTGTGAGGGATGTTCACAGGGATGTAATATCGAACTCCACGCAGAAGAAGGAAAAATATTTCGAACGCTACCTCGTGAAAATCTAGATGTAAATAAGTGGTGGATTTGTGATGAGGGCCGATTCAACTTTCATTATGTGAATGATGATAATCGTGCAACCACTCCGACCGTTAAAGCACAAACCACAGATTGGAATTCTGCAGTTAATGAGGCAAAAAAAATATTAACAGGAAATATTTTAGTACTCGTGGGTTCAGATTTATCTAATGAAGAACTCGTGCAAGTTTTGCAATTTTCTAAATCAAAATTGAACGGAGCTACAGTTTATCATTACGGTACCCCAGAGCATTTAAAGGCTTCTGATGATAAAGACGAAGATAAAATCTTAAGAAGAACATCAAAGACTGCAAATTTGCATGGTGCTGAAAAGTTAGGAATTAAAGGATACGATGGAAAAGGTTCCTATGATTCCGCATTAATCTTTCGTGCAGGACGAGCACAGATTCCATCCACGGTTTTAAAAAATGTTAAAGGCGGAAAGGTTTTGATTGGCGTACACAATCGTTCATTCGCATCAGAGTTTGATGTATTTTTACCAGGATGTTCTTGGGCAGAAAAAAATGGAACCTTTACGAACCACAAGGGGATGGAACAAAAATTTGAAGCTTCAATTGAGCCAGTAGGAGAAGCTAAACTTCTTGACAGTATTTTTGGAATGTGGAGTTAACGATGATAGATCCAATTGAACTCTCTTGGATGGGAATAAAATTAGCCTTTGTTGTAGTCGTTCTTTTACATGTCGTTCCTGTAATGGTTTGGGTCGAGCGAAGAGGTTCTGCATTAATGCAAAATCGACGTGGACCAAATCGAGTTGGACCACTTGGGCTGCTTCAGTCGCTAGCGGATGTTGTGAAGTTTATGTTTAAAGAAGACTTCGTACCAGACCATGTTGATAAATTTTATTATTTATTAGCTCCTGTGGTGATGCTTGTGCCTGCGTTTATGGCAGTAGCTGTTATTCCGTTTGGTGGAGAAATTCAAATAGGAGAAAAACTTCTAAAATTACAAATCGCAGATATTGACAGCGGAATGTTATATTATTTTGCAATCGCTTCTCTTGGTGTTTACGGAATTATTATGGCGGGCTGGGCGTCGAATAATAAATATTCTCTACTTGGAAGCCTCAGAAGTTCAGCGCAAATGATCAGTTATGAATTATCACTTGGACTTTCAATTGCTGGAATGATCTTGCTCGTAGGATCTGCAAATTTACGAGATATTGTAGCTGCACAATCTGGAACTTACTTTGGAATTATTCAAAAGTGGGGAGTTTTTATGCAACCAATCGGCTTTTTAATATTTCTAACTTCTGGTTACGCAGAAACAAACAGACTTCCGTTCGACTTGCCTGAAGGTGAGAGTGAAATTGTGGCCGGATATCATACGGAATACGGTTCAATGAAATTCGCTCTGTTTTTTATGGCTGAATATATAAACATGACAACCGCTTCTGCATTGGTTACTACATTTTATTTTGGTGGATTTCATCTTCTACCGGGGATGGAGCATTTGATCCCATTTGTAGGTGGAATTGTTGATTCTCTATTTCATGTTGCACACCCAGTAGACTGGGGTCGTCTCGTCCTTGAGGTTGTTTCGTTTACGTTAAAAGTATGTTTCTTTTTATGGTTATATGTATGGGTTCGTTGGACTCTTCCTCGATTCCGTTATGACCAGCTGATGAATTTGGGATGGAAGGTTTTGTTTCCAATTTCATTAATTAACTTTTTGGCAACCGCAGTGTGGATGTACGTAAAAGGGGTGTAAGTTATGCTTGTTAAACAAAAAACCGGATTTTTAAATCGCTTTTATGTTGTAGAAATTGTTACTGGTTTGCTGATCACAATGCGGAACATGCTTTTTGCAAAAAATGTAACCATTGAGTATCCCGAAAAACGAAGAAAATACTCTGAACGTTATCGTGGCCTACATTATATAAAAACAGTAAATGGAGTTGAAAATTGTACAGCATGTATGCTTTGTCCAACGGTATGTCCAGCCGAATGTATTCACATCGAAGCAGGAGAGCGACCAGATAAAGAAAAATATCCAGTAAAGTTTGAAATAGATATTTTACGTTGTTGCTATTGCGGATTTTGCGAAGAAGCTTGTCCGAAGGATGCGATTAAACTTTCGACGATTTACGAGATGTCTCAACTTACAAGAGAAGGCGGAATTTATGACAAAGACGCCTTACTTGTGCAACGGGGTAAAAAATGAATTCAAGTGAAATATTCTTTTATCTGTTTTCTACGTTAGCAGTTGCGTTTTCACTATTAGTGGTGATTAACAAAAACCCAATCAATAGCGCATTTAGTTTGGTACTCGTTTTTTTCTGTGTTGCTGCTGATTACATACTTCTAGAAGCGCACTTAATCGCTGCAATTCAAATATTGGTTTATGCAGGCGCAGTGATGGTACTGTTTGTTTTTGTAATCATGTTACTGAATGCAGATTTAAAAAATCTAGAAGTTTCGAAGAATAAGGCATTTCAGGGAATGACAGCTTTATTGGTTATCGGACTTTTTTCAATGTTTTTATGGGTTCACCAAAACGGTAGTCTTTTAGAAACCAAAGGAATTTTTTCAACTGAAAAAATAGAAAAGCTTGGAGGAAACACAAGAGTATTATCTGAATTAATGTTTTCAGATTATATTCTACCGTTTGAATTAACATCCATTCTTCTATTGGTCGGAATAGCAGGAAGCGTTTCATTGGCTAAACGAAAATTAGAAAATACTGATAGTGCACACCACTCGGAGAGCAGAGAATGAATCAACAGGGCTTTATAGTTTTATCGATGTGTTTGTTTTTTATTGGGCTCTTCGGAGTTCTCGTACGTAAAAACATATTAATTATTATGATGTCTATCGAATTGATGTTGAATGCAGTGAATATTGCGTTTGTAACGTATGCCAAAGAATTACAAGATGTTTCAGGGCAAATGGCAGTATTTTTTATTATTACCGTTGCGGCGGCAGAGTCAGCTGTGGGACTCGGTTTAGTGATCGCATTATTTAGAAACTTAAAGTCCGTTAGTACGGACAGCATACAATTACTAAAGAAATAGGAGAGAGTTAAAATGTTAGGATGGATGTTGGCGTTACCTCTCATTGGATTTTTAATAAATGGAATTACCTACGGATTATTGCAAAAAAAGATTTCTTCAAAAATCTCTGGAGCCATAGCGTCGTCAGCAATTTTTGGTTCATTTATAATTGCACTAATCATGTTTTTTCAACTTGGGGGCATGGCTGAAGAGTCACGTCTAATTCGAGAAACATTATTTCAATGGATCACGGTAGGAAACGCATTTTCAATTCCATTCGATTTAGTGATCGACCCACTCAGTTCAGTGATGACTCTCGTTATAACCGGAGTAGGTACTTTGATACATATCTATTCAATCGGTTATATGGATCACGATGCTTCGCCTGGAAAGTTTTTTACATATTTAAATTTATTTTGCTTCGCAATGCTCGCCCTCGTCTTAGGCGGTAGTTTGCCAATTTTATTTTTAGGCTGGGAGGGCGTTGGTCTTTGTTCGTATTTGCTAATCGGTTATTGGTACGAAGACCCTGCAAAAGCATCGGCTGGAAAAAAAGCTTTTATTGTAAATCGAATTGGTGATTTGGGATTTTTAATCGGTATGTTTTTACTTTTTGGTTTATTTAATACGATGGATTTCGAAGCACTTAAAAGTGCAATTGCATCACAAGAAAATTCGCTAAATATAACCATGCTAACTATTGCTACAATGTGCTTGTTTGTTGGAGCAATGGGAAAGTCAGCGCAAATTCCTCTTTATGTTTGGCTTCCAGATGCAATGGCGGGACCGACTCCTGTATCCGCACTTATTCACGCAGCAACAATGGTTACTGCGGGTGTATATATGATTGCTCGATTAAGTTTTGCATTCAAACTTTGTCCTAACACATTAATGCTTATTAGTGGCATCGGTGGATTAACTGCAATTTTTGCTGCAACGATTGCGATTGTACAGAAAGACATTAAAAAAGTTTTAGCATATTCAACGGTTTCACAATTGGGTTATATGTTTGTTGCTGTGGGTGTGGGCGCGTATGTTGCCGGCGTATTTCATCTGATTACACATGCATTTTTTAAAGCACTTTTGTTTTTAGGTTCTGGATCTGTAATTCATGGAATGCATGAAGAACAAGACATTATGAAAATGGGTGGTTTAAAAAAATATATGCCAAAAACATATGTTACGTTTTTAATTGGAACAATTGCGATCGCAGGGATTCCTCCATTAGCTGGATTTTTTTCTAAAGATGAAATTTTATTTGAAGCATTTACTTCACACCACGGAATGGCGGGTGGTTTTTTATGGACGGTTGGTGCCATCACAGCATTTCTAACGGCGTTTTATATGACAAGACTTACTTGTTTAACCTTTTTAGGTAAGGCACGTTTTGATTCGCATCATGTGCACCCACATGAAAGCCCATTTTTAATGGTAGGCCCTTTGATGGTTTTAGCCGGACTTTCAATTGTGGGTGGTTTTATTGGTTTTCCTGGGCACTCTTGGCTCGCGCACTGGCTGTCACCGGTAGTAGGTAAACATATAATAGACGAGAGTCTGCATTCAACAGAAATTACGCTCATGATCGTTTCAACTTTAATAGCATTTTCAGGCGTAGGGCTAGGATATTATTTATATGTAAAATCACCTGAAATTCCTGCGAAAATTAAGGAATCATTAGCAGGTGCATACAAAATATTATTCAATAAATATTATATTGATGAAATTTATGAGGGTTGCATTGTTACTCCGATTAGAAAAATTTCAGAATTTTGCTGGAAAATAATTGATGTAATTATCGTAGATGGGTTTGTTTTATCTTTTGCTAAGATATCTAAAACGGCAGGAGAAATAGGAAGACAAATTCAAACTGGGGCAATTCAAGTATATGCAGTAGCTGTTTTGATAGGGCTTTTGTTAACCGTGGGGTATTTAATTTATGGAATTCATCAGTAATCACTTACTTAGTGCGATCGTATTTTTACCGACAATATTTGCGGTAATACTGCTTTTCTTTCCAACAAAAGAAGGCGAAGAAAATAAAACAATGAAGATCATGGCACTGGTATTTTCGCTAATCGTTTTTTTAATATCGTGCGTGATGTACAATAAATTTGATCCAAGTTTAAACACAATGCAGTTTTTAGAGAAAAAAAACTGGATTACAAATTTTGGAATCAGCTATTCAATGAGTGTTGATGGGATTTCGCTTTTGTTAATAATGCTTACAACATTTATCACTCCAGTCGCAATACTGGGAACATGGAATGCGATCGAGAAAAATGAGAAAATATTTCTAGCATTAATTTTATTTCTTGAGACTGGAATGCTTGGAGCATTCTGCGCAAGTGACATGATATTAT
>CAZPTV010000118.1:0-5921 GCA_964589335.1 uncultured Bacteriovoracaceae bacterium | reverse complement strand
CACCAGCATATACAGGAGCTTTTTCTTCAAATTGTCCAAGTGCAACCTGATGAATAACGCGAATCACACTTCCAAAAAAATCTGCGATTAGGAAGTCTTTTAATCCATCTGCATTTAAATCTTTAACTTGCATATTAATGGGCAATTGTCCTGCACCTAAATGCAATGGATTGTTAAAAGTACCATCGCCTTTTCCATAATATACAATGACTTCAGAGCCATTTTCATTTGTAACAACAAAATCATCTTTGAAATCATTATTAATATCGGCAACACGAATCATACTCGGGGCACCTAAATTAAGAATATATTTTGTAATTTGGAAAGTTCCATTTCCATTTCCTAAAATAATTCCAACTGACATTCCATTCATATTTGCCGTAACCAAGTCAGCATGCCCATCACGATTAAAATCTCCTACTGCTGCAGAATAACAACCATTTCCTGTTATAATCGTATTTATATCGTTGAAAGTTCCATCACCATTTCCGGATAATATTTCAACAGAGTTTTCTCCTGAGTTTGTAATCGCTAAATCAATTTTTCCATCTTCATTAAAATCAGCTAAAGAAATAGTTCGTGGCAAATTAAATCCAGTATAGTAGGTTGGATTTTTAAAAGTTCCATCTCCATTTCCCACAAGAACGCCGACAGAACCTGATCCTAAGTTGGTTTCTACTAAATCTGCTTTTGAGTCTCCATTCACATCCAACACTACAACGTCTGTTACAGAAAATTGAACCGGTGTTAAAACGATATCTTCAAAAGCTCCGTCTAATTTTCCTTTTAGAACTCCAATTGCATTATCATTTTGTACAGCAATAATTAGATCTGTGATTCCATCTGCATCAATGTCAGCATTAGTTAAAAACATTGGGTTCCAGCCCACGTTATAAGTTTGCCCAGCAAAAAGCGTTTTATTAACTAATTTTTTCTTAGTACCCCCACCCGGTGTTGTTCCACCGTCGGTTGGTGCTTTAGATCCACCGCCTGAATCTGAACCCCCTCCTAATGTAGTTTCTGAGTTTTTCTTTTTTAAACCTTTTAATAAATCTTTAGGTCCATCACACGCTTGTAATAAAACCAATGAACATAAAATTACATAGAGAAAAAAATTCTTTCTCATATTTACCTCTCGATTAAATTATTGAACTAAATTCGCCGCTAACCGGCTTTTGCCACAAATGTAGAGAATGCAAACCAATGCCACTTTATTAAATGATTTAAGGTATTTCTAAGGTTTACGTAGTCCTATTGACATAGGTGAATTTAAACAGTTTTTGGATATTCTAAAACGTATAATAAGAGCTTGGGCATTGAAAAAAAGTCACAAGTACGATGAGATATAAAAATGCAAGATTATCCCAAAGTATTACTTATCGTTTTGGATGGATTCGGCGAAGGTAAAAGCTACCCCTATAATGCAATTAAAAATGCAAGAATGCCTTTTTATAAAGAAATTAGAAATAAATTTCCACATGCACAAATTATAACTTGTGGTGAAGAAGTAGGTCTTCCAGCTGGAGTAATGGGTAATAGTGAAGTCGGACACACCAATATGGGTGCAGGGCGGATTGTATATCAAGAACTTACTAAAATAAATCGAGACATAAGAAGTGGTGACTTTCAAAGAAATAAAGAAATCTTAAAAACAATTGATGAGACTAAAAAAGCTGGTGGTCGGTTACATTTTTTTGGACTGCTCTCTGATGCTGGAGTTCACAGTCATATTGATCACTTAAAAACTTTAATTGAAATTGCTTCTGACAAAGTACCTGTAACGATTCACATTATTACAGATGGTCGCGATACTCCTCCGACCTCTTCTCTAGGTTATTTAAAAAATCTAGGTGAATTTCTCAAAAAATTTCCACACGCAAATATAGGTTCCGTTAGTGGACGTTATTATGCAATGGACCGAGATAACCGATGGGATCGAGTGGAACTCGCATACAAAGCAATTGCATCTAAGGGCAACTCTATCCATCCGTTACAAAGCGAAAACGGAACTGAATCTGCACTTAAAATAATTCAAGAATCACATTCAAAAAATGTTACCGATGAGTTTATTATTCCAACTCAAATTAAAACAAAAAATGAACGAACAAGCATTGAAGATGGTGATTCGATTCTTTTTTATAATTTTCGTGCTGATCGTGCTCGAGAAATTACACGTGCATTTACCGAAAAGGGATTTAAAGAATTTAAAATTGATCATGCACCACTGCTAACTCGATTTCTATGTTTAACTCAATATGATAAAAATTTTTCATTACCTGTTGCATACCCACCTCAATCACTTAAAAATATATTACCCGATATTTTTAATGATTTAAATTTGAAGCAATTTAGAATTGCAGAAACTGAAAAATATGCTCACGTCACTTTCTTTTTTAATGGTGGACGAGAAAAAGTATATAATGGTGAAACACGTTCCTTAGTACCTTCTCCTAAAAATGTTCCAACTTATGATTTAAAACCAGAAATGTCTGCTCCTGAAGTGACAAAGAATTTAGTCGATGCATTGAACCGAGCTGAATATCATTTTGTATTGGTAAATTATGCCAATCCAGACATGATCGGACATACTGGTAATTATGAGGCTGCTGTTAAAGCGATGGAAACCGTTGATGATTGTTTAAATAAGACTATCAGTGCTGCAATGAAGAATGGTTATTCGGTAATTATTACTGCAGACCACGGAAACTGTGAAGAAATGCGTGATGAAAACGACCAACCTCACACTCAACATACTTTAAATCCCGTACCCATACACTTTCTTTCAAATCATTTTAAGTATAAAGTGCGCGATGGTATTTTGGCGGATTTAGCTCCAACAATTTTACAAATCATGAATTTACCTCAACCCAAAGAAATGTCTGGTCAATCTTTACTCATAGGATCTCGCGAATGAAAAAAACAAATCAAATAAAAACCATTGGTGTTCTTTGTAGTGGCGGCGATGCCCCGGGAATGAATGCAGCGATAAGAGCGGTTGTGCGCTCTGGAATTAGCCGCGGTTTAGATGTGATTGGAATATATCGAGGCTACTCTGGTTTACTTGAAGGTCACATGGATAAATTAAATCTGCGGTCAGTAGCAAATATTATTCAGCATGGTGGAACTGTTTTAAAAACTTCTCGATGTAAAGAATTTTTGCAAAAATCTTCGAGAAAAGAATCTGCAAATATATTAAGACGAAATAAAATAGATGCTTTAGTTGTTATTGGCGGAGAGGGCTCTTACATGGGGGCTCACTTGATGCAAAAAGAAACTGGTTTTCCAGTAATTGGAATACCTGGAACAATTGACAATGATGTTTTTGGTTCAGAATACACAATTGGATTCGATACCGCCGTCAATACTGCCGTTGAAGCAATTGATAAAATTCGTGACACTGCGAACTCACATGATCGAGTTTTTTTAGTTGAAGTCATGGGTCGAACTTCTGCAGAAATTGCAATTCGTGTTGGAGTCAGTTGTGGAGCTGAGACAATCATAGTTCCTGGCAAATCTGAAAAACAAAATGTTAAAGATTTGGCAAACACTTTAAAACGTAGCGCACTTGCCGGAAAAATGAGCAGCATCGTGATTGTGGCTGAAGGTGGACATCCGGAGTTTACATATACTTTGGCAAAAGATTTGAGATCAAAACATAAAATAGATCCTCGAGTATTAATTTTAGGTCATTTACAACGAGGCGGCTCACCCACTGCACAAGATCGATTCATGGCTTCTATCATGGGTGCCAAAGCCATTGAAGCACTAATGAAAGGACATTCCAATTGTTCAGTAGGTATTGTAAATGGCTCCATTGCAGAAATTCCACTTTCTAAAACAGTTGGCAAACACAAATCTGTAAATCAAGAGTTATTAGAATTAGCTGCAATTTTAGCAAAATAATTTTTTTTTGTAGGCCTAATGTATCCAGCGTACACCAAACGCATCTGTACCATGAAGCGTATAAAAAAGACCCGTATCAGTAACAATGAGCCCTCTGATAGCTGTTGGAATTCTTGTTAATGATCCATCCATTAAATCAGCTGACATTTGTAATCCTGGAGGTGCAACTCCAGCCAATGTTGTTACATCGAAGGTCGTTGTGTTCATTTTTCTAATTGCATGGTTTGTCGTATCATAAATATATAAGTAACCACCATAGTACCAAAGACTTCTTGGACTATTAAATTTAGCAGAAGTTCCTGCAGCATCATTATAACCTTGAGTAGAACCAGCAATTGTTGTGACTGATCCATCGGCCATTGATATACGACGAATTTTTCCGGCACCGGCGTTTTCAGCCATATACAAATAAGTTCCATCGGTAGTAAAACCTATGAAACTACCAAACCTTGCTGTACCACCTGCCCCACCAGTTCCATCAGTGACTGCACATGCGGCCGCAGTAGATCCAGAAAAATGCGTGGATGTCCCATCAGAAACTGCAACTTTTCGAATACGACAAGGCGTGAGTTCCGTGGTGTACAAATATCCACCATGATATACTAAATGTTGCAAAGTTTGATATCGAGAAGTACTGGCATTTCCATCTATATTACCTGCGGTTCCACATAAACCTGATAATGTACTCACCATTTGCGTGCTTAAAGTTAGTTTTCGAATACAACTTCCCGTATATTCAGCAACATATAAATCTGTGCCATCAGTTGTTATTCCGTATGGAACGTTAAACTGCGCACCTGCGAATGGGCCATCAACACTAGCTGCTCCGCCTGTTCCAGCGAGTGTTTCAGTTTCTCCAGTTCTTATATCTATTCTACGAATTTTATAGTTTGAATAATCTGCAACATACAAATAACTTCCGAGTTGAACGATTCCTGTTGGATTATTAAATTGAGATAAATGCCCAAACGAATCAACCGCACCTGCAACACCTTTGTAATAATATACAGTTTCGCTTGCTCCAGCAAACGTCGTGACACTCCAATCGCTTAATCTTAACTTTCGAATATTTGATGCTGCATAATCTGCAATAAATAAATATAAACCATCATTACTAACCGTTAAGTCTCTTAAAGTCCAAAATTTTGCACTTGCTCCTGTGCCATCTACGACTCCTAAACTACTACCTGCAATGGTTTGAACTGTTGTTGTTGCATGACTCATTCTACGAATACGACCATTACCTGTGTCAGAAATATATAAGTAAGTTGCATCTGATGCTAATCCAGTTGGACCATTTAGAAACGCAGCCGTTCCTGTGCCATCTGTGCCTCCTGCAGTACCTGCTAAACTTCCGAGCACTGTCGTAGTGGCTCCAGTGCTGATTGTGACTTTTCTAATAACGTGATCACCATAATCAGACACATATAAATAAGTATTTGTTGGGTCAGTTACAATTCCATAAATTCCTTTAAAACGAACATTTGCCGCTGTAGCGCTATCTGTATAAGCGTTTGCTGATCCACATGTGCCTGTAATTGTCGTCACTACACCTGCGGTTGTAACTTTTCTTACGCAGTTTCCAGTAACCTCTCCAACATAAATATCAGTACCATCTGTTGCAAGAGAATATGGGCCATTAAAGCGAGCCGCTGCACCTGTACCATCTGCAGTGCCTGCTGTTGCATAAGTTCCAGCAATCGTTGAAACCGTACTTGTTGAAAGGTCCAATTTTTTAATTTGTTGTCCGTTGTAATCACTGTAATAAATATGAGCACCTATTTTTACTATTCCAGCAACTTGATTTAATCTTGCGCTCGTTCCACTTGCATCAATGCTTCCAGCGTTAGCAGGCAAACCTGCAATGAGAGATGTAGCACCAGTATTTACATCAATCTTCCTAATCACATTATTACTTAAATCTGTAACATAGATATAGTTCGCATCCGCAACGACACCTTTAGGATTAAAAAATCTTGCAGCTGTTCCTGTTCCCTCATTATAACCGTGCAACTGAT
>CAZPTV010000117.1:0-5944 GCA_964589335.1 uncultured Bacteriovoracaceae bacterium | reverse complement strand
ACTCAGTAAATCTGGCACCAATAACTCGGACTTATTAAAAAAATTTGCTGGAAATGCCACAACTGATTTAGCTAAGTCAGCTACAAATAATGAAAAAAAGGATGAAAACGATCAATCCGCAGCGATGAAAATTGCAGCAGAAAATGCACTTAAAGCATTTGGCGCGCTCAACGCCGCTGAACAAGCAAAGGATCAAGCCAAAGAAGCTGAACACAATAAAGAACTACTCTACCAAGCAGAACAAGATAAAAAATTAAAATCACAAGAACTAGAAAATACATCACTAGCATCTAACTCGCAAAGTGGATCCGCACTGAATGACCATTCTGAAATTGTAAGCGCAGACGATATTAAACAAAGTGCAGCTACAGCTCAAATGATGCCACTCCATCAAGAATGGTATAAAGCTACTGGTGGGAAAAGTCTAAACGAACTCATCGATAGAATTCACAAAGGCCAAGAACCTTTTGCTGCAGCTTATGAAATGACCAAAGATGCAATGGGATCAAACGGTGCAACCTTTGCTCAAATGTCAAAAATTGCTAAAGAATTAGTCGATCGTGAAATGCCTTCAAAATATTCTGAAAAAGGATATGAATCATCTTTGGCTGGTTATTCTAGCACAAATCAAAAAATTGCAAAAACAAGTGATGAAGGTGATATATTTTCTGGTTTACTTTCTAAATTTGGTCTCGGAAAAGAAGATCAAGAGAAGATTGAAAAAGAAAAAGCATTACTTGCATATAATAATTCTAGAAAAATTGCCTCAGTTGAAGATGGCATTCATCCAGCAGGCCGTTCAATTTTTGATATTATTGATCAAAGATACCACTTGATATCAAGAAATTTTTTATCGGGATCAGACTTACCGTTTAAAGCAAATTCGATTCCAAAAAATATTTATTTAAAAAAATAAAAAAATTACTCTAGGGGGATAAAATGAAAAAAGGATTAATCAGTCAATTTACAAGTTTTGTACTCATTATTTCATTGATGATTCCGAATGTTTCCATAGCAGGAAATGGAGTTTTTAACTGCAATACCGGTATGGAAACATGCGAGAAAAATGGCGTAAAAGGAAATGATGGTGCAAACGGTTATTGCGAACAAATTGAAATGAATAAAAAAGGCTGTCAAAAAACAGCTGCGCTTGCAGTCAGCTACACTGCAATGGCCATAGTATGTGCCATTCCATGCGCTGCACCTGAGTATGGAGCTGCGTTGATACCAGTTTGTACCTTTGGAAGTATGGCGGTATCTTTAGAAGATTTAGCATTTTCAATAGCGATGAAAAAAGAAGTCTCGGGTTATATTACAGGAATTGTTGGTGGAACTCGAAATGCATTTTTAACAGTTCAAACGATTTCAGCTGCTAGCGGAAATGGATTTTTTTCTGCATTTACTAACCCTGTCACACTAAAAGGACAGGGTAAAAGTAGCGGGACATGTTTATCTACCGTATTGAACGCAGCATCTGCAGCTATGCAATGGGTAAATAAAGGCGCATTAGTAAAAAATTCAAAATCTACTGAAGATTCATTAAAAATGCTTTTGAATAATAATTTAGCACTGACTCAAAAACCAAATAACAATAATTCATTAGCAAATTTATATTCAGGTAGTACTTCATCTCCAACCACTGCAGACTCAAGAAGCGATTCGCGAGGAGCTCCTGAAATAGACGACTTATCAACAAGTAACTTAGCAGATTCCTATGCTATGGCAGCGGATGGAAAATATTTTAGTAAAAATCCAAATGATTTTAAGAAGGCTTTAGAAGCATTACAAAAAGAAACAGGAATCACTCCTGAAGGTATTGCAAAATCCCTTGAAGCCAATGGAGTTGGAGGTACACTCGCAAAAGCTTTAGGAAACTCAGAAAAAGGAAAAGAGTTTGGAAAAATTTTACAGGACTATACTTCAAAACTAACTAGTCAAGACAGTACTGGCTTAGCCTATGAAAGCTCTAATCACGGAAGCGGTGCCGTTGCAGCTAAATCAGATCCCTTTGGCGACTTAGCAAACGGACTTGGTGGAAATCGTGGCCCAGCTAGTGGCACAAAAGTAACAGATGTATCATTTTCTCATATTAACGGTGACATCTGGCACACGGGCTCACCTCTTTCAATTTTTGAAATAGTAAGTAAAAAAACTCAGACGGTTTCAGGTCGTGTCGGAAAATAATCACAACAAACGGAATGCTGTTCAAAAATTACTGTTGATTTATAATCTCCTTAAAAATGGTTATAAATTTGACGACGATGACCGTCATGCTTTAATTGATAGTCTAAAAGAATCGATACAAATTCTAGAAATTGATTTAAAGGAATTATCTAAATCATAAAGGCAATTTCTACCCTCGCGCAGAGTTTAAGATAACTTTGACTACATCTGACATGATCTGTTTCAATTTATAATTCTTTAAATGAAAACCAGAATTTTACTTTTAGACGACGACATCAAATCTGGTCTTTTGCTTAAAAAAAATATTGAAACATTTGGAAAAACAAACCTTGGCACAATTGAGTGCCATCAAGTTACAGACTATAACTCGGCCATGAATTTAATATTAAAAACTTCATTTGATATCGCTCTTCTTGATGTGGACTTAAGCGAAAATACAACAATGAATGGTATTGCATTTCTAAAACATTTAAAATCTCACTCACCTTTTACTATTCCCATCATGCTTACAGGACGCGATGACAAAGACACTATTGATGCTGCCTTTAAAGTTGGAGCAAGAGATTATTGTATTAAACCAACCGATATAAATATTCTTATCGCAAAAATTCAAATTGCCCGCACTACTTCAAACTTAGAGAAACAAAAAGTATTTCGAAAACAATCGGGTGAGTACTCGAGCCTAGATCTTCTTGAGAAAATGCCCTCAGATGGAATTAGAAATATTGTTAAAGAAATTAAAAAATTAAATAATACGGATATATCCGTACTTATTACTGGAGATTCAGGTGTCGGAAAAGAACTCATTTCACATGCTCTATGGGAGCAAGAAAACGATCTCACACGACCGTTTATATCTACAAACTGTGCTCACTTTAGAGGTGACACACTAAGATCTGAACTATTTGGACATATCAAAGGTTCTTTCACCGGAGCATTAAATGATAAATTAGGTCTCTTTGAATTAGCCGATGGTGGCGACATATTTTTAGATGAAATTCATGAGATACCTTTAGATACTCAACCTCAACTTCTTCGAGCTTTAAATAACGGAGAAATCACAAAGCTTGGCGATTCAAAAACTAAAACCTGTACCTTTCGAGTGATCGCCGCAACAAATACAAACATTAAAGGATTGGTTGAACAAAGTGTATTTAAAGCTGATCTTTATTATCGTTTTCGTCAATTCACAATCGATGTTCCATCGCTTAATCAACGGCGTGTTGATATTCCGATTCTTGCAAAACATTGTCTTGAAAACTTTAGCATTCGTAATGAATCTAAAACATTATCTAGTAGCGCATTAGAAATATTAATGGAAACTGATTATAATGATGGAAATATTCGAAAACTATTTTCAATCATCAGAGCAAGCGCAATTCGAGAAGATCAAACTGAGATTCAAGCCGATACAGTGATAAAAGAAATTCAAAAAGACAAAATGAATAATACTCCAAAACTTGATATCGAATATTTTAGAGGTAATTATTCAGATAAAATTCAAACAATCGAAAAAGAGATTATCCAAAATACATACAAGAAATTTGGCACACTACAATCAGCTGCTGAATACTTGGGAATGTCTAAATCTACTTTTCAAACTAAACTAAATAAATTCACATTAAATTGATTTTAATATATCCACGTGTTTTTCCAGATGAAGTATCCGTCGTATTCATTGAATTGATAAAAGTATCAAGAGGTACCCAATACGGTTCATACCAATCTCGATCTGTATCTAAAATCAATACTCTCTCTAATTTTGAATCAAACGCACCAACTGGTGAAATATGACCTGCGGGTTCGTCTTTCATAATGTATCCCTGATCAAAGTTAGCAATAATAAAATCATTGTCTGATGTTTCATTTTTCCTTAGGTCTGCAATCAGTGCCTTTCTAAAATCTGAATCAGAAGCGAAGTGAATCGCAACTTGACCCTTATTGTAACCAAAATTTTTGAGAGCCTTTGCAAATGAATTTGATAATTCCTCGAGCATCATACCCTTCCCAATGGACGAAACATTTTTAGTCCAAAGTTCATCTTTTAATTTTTCTAAAACCGTTTCTTCATTAAATAATTTATCTTCTGATGTAAGGGTTTTTTTAGACCATAATGCATTCAAAATAATATTTGCAGATGCTATGGAACAGGAGCGCCCCGTCAGCTGTGGGCGGTAATGAGAAATAAGTGACCAATAATCTGGAGCTGATTCTTTTCTAAAAAATGCATGATCTTTTGATAATGGTTTTATATCTTGAGGGTACTTTGGCTTTGCGTATGCAAGTGAATTAAATATGAGTAAAAATAATAGCACATTTTTCATGATTATTCCTTTTAATTAAATTTAAACTAAATATTATTTTTTTCCAATTTGAATTTATTTTTAGAAACCTGCAAGAGGGGGCGCAAGAATTAAATTCAGACGGTTAACCGCTCTAAACCTCAACTAGTTTAATCAAATTTCTCGGCACCAGGAAATTTTCTGTAGTGTTCGACTTCAAATTTGAAATAATCAATTTGGGCAAGTTCATCGTATATAGATTCGGCATTCTTTAGATTTTTTTCAGTACCCCACCCGTTTTGGTACATCCGAGCTAAAAAGAGCTTAGTCATATTCCTTTCAATACTGAGTTCAGTGTCAGTGATTTCTGCATTCTTTTGATCTGCTTTAAGAGCAATTGAAAAAGCCTTATTTTTATCTTGAACAATTCCAATCTCATCCATTCCAAACAAATAAGCATTAATCAATTGGGGAACAAATTGCGGATTCAAAGTCTGTTCTGTTTTTTCAAAAGCCATTTTTTTCCAGCTTTTTGAAATCTTTTGATCCATAAACTCGTAACCAGGTTCTTCGGAATACACAAAAGACAAATCTAACATTGCCTGAATAGACCCATCATTTGCTGCTTGCTCCATCCATTTGATACCTTCTTCATGGTTTTCTTTTGCATAAAATAAAACGTAACCATATTGATATTTTGCCCAAGTGTCACCAGCCTGAATTAATGGGTTTAAAACTCTCAGAACATCATCGTCTTGTGATTGATTAGAGTAGTGGGTAAAAAGAAAGCGAATGGCATACTGGTTTAACTTAGCTGCTGATTTTTCTAGCCATTGGATTCCTTCTTTTTCTTCCTCAGCAGTACTTGATCTGTCAAAAAGTAAGCGCCCTAATAGTGCTTGTGCTTCTGCATTGTCTTTTTGAGCAAGATTTTTCGCAATCTCAATTGCTTTTTCAAATTCATTGTTTCGGCAAAATTCGTATGCTCTTTCTAATTCTGGATTCTTTACAGTCATCATCATTCCGTATTCTAGGTTTGCACACTATTTTTTCTATGACATGCAAATATTACATGAATCTAATGGGTACTTGTTCAACCCAAACATTTTGTGTGGTGGAGGTGAACGGGATCGAACCGATGACCTCTACAATGCCATTGTAGCGCTCTCCCAACTGAGCTACACCCCCACTATGATAATTTTAATAAATAACGTATAAGCTATTGTTTTCCAAGAGTTATTTATTTATATCTTTTGATAGTTATTAATATTATAATATATCTACTATGGCGATCAAACAATTAGCAGCAAAAATTGATATTCGAATAAAAAATGCTTTAGATCGTTTTTGTGATGAGCATGGTCTGATCATGAGTCGCTTTCTAGAAGAAGCGACCTTAGATAAAATCGAAGAAAAAGAAGATTTATCTGATTTAAGAAAACTAAGAAAAGAAACCTATCGAGATTTAGATGCTGTCA
>CAZPTV010000116.1:0-6000 GCA_964589335.1 uncultured Bacteriovoracaceae bacterium | reverse complement strand
CTTTTACAGTTTATCAGAGTTACATTTAATTCCTGGAATTGATGACGAACTTTATAAATTGATTGAGCCTTTACTGACGGTGCATTCGACAACTGGAATCAATGTCAATAAAGCGAATAAAACAATGTTCAGTTCGCTTTTTCCCCAAGCATCAAAACAGGATATTGAAGATTTAATGAGAAAAAGAGATGACCCAGATGTTGGTGGACCTTGGGATTCTGCTGAAGAATTCTGGAAAGATGCCCAATCAACTGGCGCTTCTCGTTCAATTGATCAAACTAAAGAAGCATTAAAAAAAGCAAATATTAAAATTATAACTAGTGAGATGAGTTTTCAGATAAATGTGACTTCTTCACAAGGGCATTCAACAAAATCTATCGAAGCCGGTGTCATCTTAGATCCAAGTCAACAAAAGGCCGCCGGTCCACAAATTGGTGGCATTCCAGGGATGCCAGGAGTAAACCCCACACCAACACCTACGCCCACACCAACTCCGACGCAAAGCACAACGCCTGGGCAACAATCTGTGCAAAATCCACAAGATAATGCTTCAGGAAAAAAGTCATCCGGTATAAACTTAATCTACTGGCGGGTCTTATGAAGGTCCTTTCTATTGACATTGGAAGTCAAAATATTAAAGCTGCTGAAATTGACATTTCATTTGGACGTGTCGATCTTGGCAATCATCGTCTATTGCAAATCGTTGAGCCCCCTGCACCAACTAAAGATGCTCAAAAATCAGATGCACGCCCCGAAGCTTCATCGACGAATGAAAATAAAAATAATGTTCGCATTATCCTCACAGAGGGACAAAAAAATGCACTTCGAAAAATTATAGGTGAAACACAATTTAAATACGAAAGAATTGTAGTCAATGTTCCTAAAAGCTGGACGACAAATCGTGTTTTTCAATTTACTACTAAAGATCGAAAAACAATTCATAATTCTTTAAATTTTGAATTAGAAGACGAACTTCCATTTCAACTCGAAGATGTCTTGAGTGATTTTTGTTATATTAAATCTGAGAATGCATTGACTTCAATCTATGCGAGTGTCGCATTAAAGTCTGATATCTCTTCGTTGATCATGGAACTTCAGATGCTTGGCATAGATCCTGATTATGTTACCACTGATGCGATGGCATTTTCTTACTTATTACGCAAAAGTCTTCCAGATAACCCAGAGAGCACGCGCGGTATAGCGATAGTAAATTTAGGTGCGCTCCAATCTGGAATTCATATCTTTTCTGGTCATGATCCTTATCTTTCACTCACTTGCCAATGTGGTGGAAATTCAATTACAAAACACATTGCAACCCATTACAATATTTCAGAAGAAGAGGCTGAAAATGGAAAAAAAGAAGGCTCTTTCATTATCACTGAGACACACTTAAAAAGTCCTGTTGAAATCACCAATGATCAAAAGCAATTTTCAGCAGTTGTAGAAGAAGCTTTGTCACCGCTTCTACGTGAAATGAAACAAGCAATCATCACCTATAAAAACCAAACTTCTAAAGATTTAAAAGCAATCTACCTCACCGGTGGTTCTAGTTTAATTCCAAACATACATTTGTATCTAGAGGAACTTTTAAAGCTACCGGTATATTATTTTCATTATTTACCTGGATTAGTAGGTCAAAATACCAATATTAATGAAACAGACGAAGCTTTTCTTTCTGGTGCCATTGCACTCGGTATTTTAGGAACCCGACCTGAACGAAACTCAATGATTAATTTCAGACAGGGTGAGTATGCTAAAAAAAGTGGAATGGGCTTTAGTCTGCAATCCTATAAAAAATTTATTGGCTATTCTGCGGCCACTTTGGCTTTCATATATTTTAACTTAATTCTCCAGTACAATATTCTATCTAAAAAGCTTGAAAAAGAAGACATCCGTTATGAAAAAACTGTCAAAAGTGTACTCGGAGCTATCTCACCGAGCACAATTAAAACTTACTTAGCTTCTCCAAGCACTTTAAAAACTGCCGTAGATAAAGAATTAGCAAAACATAAAGAATCTTTTGCTGTAAGTGTAAAAGCACCCTATTCCGGTTTAGATCTTCTCAATAAAATAAGCACTACGATGCCGAAAGACATGAAACTTGATACACAGTTATTTCAATTCAAAGATGGAAATTTTAAAATTTCAGGTACAGTAGATAATTCTGCTGGATTAGATAAAATTAAAAAAGCACTCGAAGACACAAAACTTCTGAGTGATGTTACGAAAAATAAATCAGAAGAAGATTCAAAAAAGAAATTCGTTCGCTTTGAATTTACTTCTAAGTTAATGGAAACCTTAGTTGCGGAGGCTCCAGGTGAAAGAAAATCTAAATAAATTAATAGCCTCATTGCAGCAGCTCTGGGATAAATTTAAAGACTCAGAAACTTACCAGCAATTGCGTGCAAAATATGACGAACTCGATTCAAACGTTAAAATATATATCAATATTGGCGGAGTGGTTCTAATCTTACTTGTAATTTTAATTACAGTCTTAACCGGCATGTCAAAAGTAAGTGGTTTAAAATCTGAAATTGCTGCGCGTAATGAATTAATCAATTACTTACTCACCGCCGAAGAAAGAATTAAATTTTATAAAGCACAAAAAGAAGCATTTGCAGGAAATGCTGATATGAGCTCTACTCTAAATGATTTTGTTCAAAAAATGGCACAAAATTCTGGATATAATTCCGAAAAATTAACCGTTACCGAGGAAAAAAACGGTCAAGAGACTAAGGAAACAAAAGAAGTACTAGTCGATATTAATTTAACGCAGACAAATATTAGAACTTTTTCACAATTTTTATTTAATATGACCAATCAAGGAAGCCCAAGAAATTTAACGATCAAAGATTTAACAATCGACACTAAGGGTGATCCTCTTGGTTATATTGATGCCACATTAACCGTTGCAACTTATAAGGCAAAGTAAATGAGCTCTTATCAAATTGAATCCGAATCAGATAAACTTTCAAATACTGAGCAACGATCTCCAACGATTAAAAAAAAGAATCTACTCTTTATTGGGATTTTCTTTTTTATTATTTTTATCATTGCAAAGCTTCCAGATGACAAAATTCAACGTCTCATTTTGTCGAGTATGAAAATAAAATTTCAAGAAGCCGGCTATTTAATAAATAGTGAAGCTATACGTGTGGGTATTTTTACGGGTTTAAGGTTAAAAATGACAAATACTGACATTCGTTCTTTGGATAATGATAAAGAAGAAATTAAAATAGAACACCTGAGTGTGCGGCCTCATCTTTTTTCAATGCTCATGTCGATGAAGAAATTTTCGCTGAATGCTGAATTATTGGGCGGGGAAATCGATGGCATGATTGGCTTGTCTCAAACAGGTTTTACATCAGACTTGGAAATTGAAAACCTTTCTATTGAAAAAGCCTCTTTATTGAAAAAATTCATCCTCGTTCAATTATCTGGAATTTTAAACTCAAATATCAACCTCACCTTTTCAGCTAATGAACCCATAAAAAGCTCTGGCAAGTTAAGTCTATCACTTAAAAACATTCGATTGCCTGAGCAAAGTATTTCTGGTTTTTTGCTTCCAAGCATTCAAGTATCCGAGGCTCAGATTGAATCTCAAATGGAATCTGGCAAATTACTCTTAAAAGACTCTTGGATTGGCAAAGATATCAATAAAGGAGACGACATTGTAATCAATGTAGGCGGAGATATAAGCTTAAACATGCCTGTTGAACGCTCCCAGTTAAACTTAAAAGCCGTCATGACGCTTTCACCAAAAATGAAAGAAAAGCTACCCGTTTATCTTTTAGATTCCTATAAATGTCCCGATGGTCGGTATGGGATGAGGTTTAATGGAATGTTAATGTCCATACTTGTGCCAACACACGAGGGATGCTAATTTGCTCACATGGTATTGTGGCCTCTTTTACCTTTAAATAGTTCATTTCCTGCTTCAAAAAAACGTCTTAAAAAATTAGACGAATGCGAGAAGGCATTATCTGAATTCCATAATAGACTTACTGTTGATATGGATAGCGAATTAAAAGATGCCATACATTATACACTCTTTCGATTAAAAGATCGTTTTTCAATGAGCACTGCGATTCTCATTGCAGAAGATTTAAAAATTCCTTCCACTCAAATTCTTCCAGTATTTTCTGCTCTTGAAATGTTACGGTGTGCTCTAGGGACTGTGACCCAAAATTTTACAAAAACACGTGAAAAAAATGAACCTCAATATATTGATCCTCATCTTTCACAACAAGCCGTTGTATGTTTAATCTCTATGGCTGCCACTCTTGCATTAAACCCAGAAATCAATAATGAATTTACAGAGACTGAACGCTTAAATATCGCCCAATTATTTAGTACAACATTATCACCATTAAAAATATTCACAGATTTTAATCAAAGAAATAAGAGAAGCAATACACGTATTGAAACGCTTGAACAAATTTTAAAATTTCCAAATCCAATCTGGCAATCTCTAGGATATGTATTTGATATTGTACTCGCTTCACGAACGCAAGATCATGACGAAAGATCACCATACGCATTATTTTTTAATGAAGTCGGTGCTTATTCGCAATTGATTGAAGGTCATCTTAAAAAGGAACCGTCTGCGAGAATGCTTGATATCATAAAAACGCTTGAAACTAGATTATTGGATCAATCAAAAGAATTAGAAATAGAAAAAGCAATGTCAGAAGTCATCAATCCTCTGTCGAAATTATTTCAAAGCCAATATCAATGAATTCAAGTCGTAAGAAAGTATTATTCATTGCAGACTCATGGTCGCAGCTAGATCACAGTCGAGACAGCAGCCTATATCTTGCAAAAATTGGCTATCAACAATTTGATTTACAATTTTATTGGGCAACCCCTAATTCGGTTTTTTTTAATCATAATGAAATCTCCGTAAAATTAGACGGTGTACTGACATTCTTAAAAAATAAGATCGAACTGACTCCATTAAAAGATGAACAAACATCGCTAGAAACGTTTTATTCTATTCACTGGAGAAAAGATCCTCCCGTTGACTTGCACACGTTTCAATTATGGAACTTGATTGAAAGTCAAACCATACGTGAACGCTTTGTAAACCCAATTTCTACTTTACTAACCTGGAATGAAAAATTCTCACCGTTTCGATTTAAAGAATGGGCAATCCCTAGTTTTATATCTTGTGACGCTGATGAAATGATTAAATTTATTTCAGAGCACTCCAATCAACGAATCGTCATTAAATCTGTAAATAATGCAGCATCGAGAGGGGTCAAGCTACTTTCAAAGACCTCTTCGCTCTCAAAAAAAGAGTTGGAATTTTTAATTAAAAACGAAGGTCCATTTTTAATGTTACAAATCTTTGACGAATCTGTTTATATACATGGTGAAAAACGTGCAATCATCATCAATGGTAAAATTGAAGGTGTTCTTATTAAAATGCCAAAATCTAATTTTGAAATTATGAATTTAGATCAAACCCCTGAACACCAACCCAATCTATCAATCAGCACATTATCTGAAACACAGAAGAAAAGAGCTGAATTGATTGCTGAAGAACTTAAAAGGTCACAAACCCATATTGCATCGATTGATTTCATTGGAGATCGATTGCTAGAAATAAATATAACCAGTCCCGGTTTGTTACGTTGGTATGACGAAGAAATAAAGCAAGAAAAACTAGCTAGAGCTTATTGGAACGCATTACTTTAACTCTAGGAATATTTTACCCGTTAATTTCTTTACTCTAAGCCTTTTTTAAAAGTGTCCATCAATTATTAAAGATAGAATATTATTAGAGACGTTCGACTCTAGGAGAATCAATGCAATACAAACCTTGGAAAAATTATTCTGACTTGTTTATCTTCGCGATTGTATTGACTGGAGTTTTATGGCTAGGTCAAAAAACTTTCAATAGTTTACAACCTGCAAATCGTAATATTGCTTCTCATAACGAGCCGACACTTAGTCAAATTGAAAATGATTTGAATGGCACTTGGATAAACGAAAAAG
>CAZPTV010000115.1:0-6033 GCA_964589335.1 uncultured Bacteriovoracaceae bacterium | reverse complement strand
GTTAATTTTTAATTAACTTTTGATAACAGTTGATTAGTTTAATTGTATGTTTTGGAATATGATTTCGATATCCCATTTCAATGCATTCTTTCCAATTTGTAAAACTTTCTAGTTTTTTGTTTTGATCAGCATTTTTATCTTTTAAAGTTTGATTTAGATTTTCTAAATCTATTCCGCAGCGTTGGTACGATTTAATCCCAGGTGTCCCGTCTGGAAGTAACATTGGAAAAAAATCCTTAGCTAAATTTTGAATTTGAGAACTATTTTTCTTAGCCTGATCTTCACTAAAATTCTTTAAGCTTTCATAAACAATTTTCGAAGTTTCATTATAGTTTTGAATAAATACTTCAGGTGTCGAACAAGATTCGTCGCTTAAGAGGTGATTGATATTAGTAAAAACTTTATTTGTATCATTCGATGCTAAACACATGTTTGAAAATAAAATTAAAGTGAAATATATATATTTCATTCGGTTACTCCTTTAGCTTCTAGCGTACTGTAAGGTTCGCAGGGCAAATGCTCATCGCCGGTCATCCCTTTCCAGTTTCCTCGATCCATGCAACGCTGCAATGAAATCATATAATTTCTAGTCTGATCACCTTTTGGAAACTTCTGAATACATTGTTCGATCGTGACTTTATTTGTATCACATTTACTTGGAAAACCATTTTGACCAAAATTATAAGCTCCAGCAATAAATGCATATTTGTCAATCGGATCACTCCATCCTTTTGAGGGACGAACTTCGGGTTCCATAATTGTATCAATTGCAATTGCTCCACCAATAATCGCATGTTCAGCATTATTGGGGTCAAATGAAGTTGGTGGAGTTTTTCCAAGCTTCTTAAAATATGCCTTCCATTGTTCCGATGCTTTAAATGCTTGAGTTTCAATTGAAATTTGTGTGAACCAAAGTGAAAATGCACTTTTCATTTCTGCAGTCATTTTTCCTGTTTTCTTCACTACGTTATAAAGTTGGTTCAGGTTAAAATAATATTCTTCAAGGTTTTCTTGTGCAATCATTGTTTCTTTTTTTGTTACGGAATCTCCGATGTTATTAATGACCTTATCATAAAGACCGTCGATATATTCGTTGTCAGAAGTGATTGCTTTAAAACTTTTAAGATTATCAATTGTATAATTATTTGGTGTAAAACCTGGTTTATTTGAAATGTATCGATTTAGAGTTGTTTTTAAAGCAGGCATAATTTGAGCTATACCCATGGCACCTGCATAGGATTTATCATTACTATCCCATTTGCTTTCTCGAAAATAAAAACAAGAAAGAGCGGTTGAGGGAATCGAACAAACCTTTGATGCATGATCAACCATAGTGCTGTATTTATTCTTAAAGTCTTCTATACAGTCATAACGATGTAGCTTTTTTGATTTATCATAGTATTCGCAATTATTGTTTCCTGCATAACATTCCATATAATGTAAGCATTCTTCTTTAGATTTTAATGGATTAGAAATCGTCATCCCTTCATGAATTGTTCGAATGGTCGTTGCATGAGGTGTTTGCTCATTTTGTGTACAAGAGATGCAATTTTCCTGAGCAAAAGAATTGAATTCATATGCGAAAAATATCACGGCTAAGCAAAATAAAGAAATCTTCATCATCAAATAGTTATCGGATAAACATTGATAATGATTAATAGTTATTGTTTTGAGTTCAATTAATATTTTAAAGTAATAAAGAGTATTTACGCGTTTAAAATCATTAAAGAGAGATCTGAAGAATTAACTAATAAAAATTTGCCTATTATATATTAATTCTTCGGCTTATTCATCGTCGCTTTGTCTGAGTTTTTCGAGTACTGAAAAATCTTCAAGCGTTGTTGTGTCACCACTGACTACATGTGAACCTGAAACGATTTCTCTAAGTAGTCGTCGCATAATTTTTCCACTTCTTGTTTTTGGAAGTGATTCTGTAAATCGTATGTCATCAGGTTTAGCAATTGCACCAATTTCTTTTGCAACCCAGTTTTTGAGTTCTATTTTGTAAGCATCATATTCTTCACTCTTTTTGGAAAAACCATATTTCAAAGTTACGAATGCGACGAGAGCACTTCCTTTAAGTTCGTCTGGACGAGCGACAACAGCAGCTTCTGCCACTTTATGATTTGAAACGAGAGCACTTTCTATTTCTGCAGTACCTAACCGATGACCGGCAACGTTGACGACATCATCGACTCGTCCCATGATCCAAAAATTACCATCTTTATCTTTGCGTGCACCATCTCCGGCAAAATAATAGCCACCTGTTGTTTTACCTTTGATTTTTTTTACTGGAAATTCAGACCAATAAGTTTTCGTATATCTTTCATCATCACCGAAAATTGTACGAAGCATTGATGGCCAAGGATGTTTAATAACAAGTAAACCACCTTCATTTGGTTTACATGATTTTCCTTCTTTAGTTACAACGTCTGCAATGATGCCGGGTAATGGACGAGTTGCAGTTCCTGGTTTTGTGATGGTCGCTCCTGGAATGGGTGAAATCATAATTGCACCTGTCTCTGTTTGCCACCAAGTATCAACGATCGGACATCGTCCACCGCCGATTAGTTCGTGGTACCACATCCATGCTTCAGGATTTATTGGTTCACCAACGGAACCTAATAGACGAAGCGAAGATAAATTATGTTTCTTAACCAAATGGTCACCCGATCGCATAAATGCTCTAATTGCTGTAGGTGCCGTGTAGAATATATTAATTTTATGTCGTTCAATGATATCCCAAAATCGATCTGCTTCAGGATAATTAGGAGCTCCTTCGTACATAAAAGTGGTCGCACCATTTGCGAGGGGTCCATAAACTATGTAACTGTGACCTGTAACCCAGCCTATATCTGCTGTACAAAAATAAATATCGTCGTCTTTAATGTCGAAAACATATTTTGTCGTAAATGCAGTTTGTGTTAGGTATCCGCCAGTTGTATGTTTGATGCCTTTTGGTTTTCCAGTTGAACCTGAGGTGTACAGTATAAATAGGGGATGTTCGGAGTCGAGTTCTTCACAAACGCAAGTATCGGACATTTCTTCCATCAAGCGTTGCCACTCATAATCTCTACCGGTTTTCATGTGAATTTTTTCATTTGCTCGATTCAAGACGATACAGTTTTTAATATTGGGGCATTGATCTAATGCTTTATCGGCAGCTTCTTTCAATTTTACAATTGAGCCCCTTCGATAGGCACCGTCTTGAGTAATAAGACATACGGCCTTTGAATCATTCATACGATCTCGAAGTGCTTCTGCAGAAAAGCCGCCAAAAACTACATTGTGAGTCGCACCGATACGAGCGCAGGCGAGCATTGCAACGACAGCTTCTGGAATCATTCCCATGTAAATTCCAACGACATCACCTTTTTTAACACCTAAAGATTTTAATGCATTCGCACATCGGTTCACTTCTAATGAGAGTTGGTGATAAGTGAGAGTCTTGATTTCATGCTTTCCATTTTGAATGGGTTCACCTTCCCAAATCAACGCTGCTTTATTTTTTCTGTAAGTTGTTAGATGTCGATCAATACAATTATAGGTAAGATTAATTTTTCCACCTACGAACCATTTTGCAAACGGATGTTTCCATTCAAGAGTTTTTTTCCAAGGCTTAAACCAATGCAATTGCTTTGCTTGTTCTTCCCAAAACTTTACTGGGTTTCTAGTCGATTTTTTTATCATTGAAGAAAGCTTTTTAGCATCAAGATGTGCTAATTTAGCAAATGATTTAGTTGGGTTGAACTTGCGATTTTCATGTAAAACGGATTCAATAGATTGGCTCATAGTGGTTTGGAGTTTATTGCAAATTTGAAATAAAAATCAAGGAAATTGCCCTAATTTCGAGAGAAATTAATTTAAAAATCTAATAAATTCTTAATTGGATCAAAACGTTCTGTGTTGCGATCGGTCGAAGATATGTTTCGAATCGCGTCTGGACTAAAATCGTTACCAGAATATTCATTAAATATTGTTGCTAAATTTTTTAATAGTTTTTCAGATATGACTCTCTTTAAGGTGATGGGTTTATCCCATGAAATAGTACTATGTATTTCTACAAGGTGTGTTTCTGGATGAGGCGTAGAATTTGAGATATTTTTAAAATGAACATATACAGTTTTATCTAAAATTTTAAACCCAGAAAGTCGTTTTACAGTGTAGACAATTCGATCAACATTTATCCCTGTTGCATCTGAATTTAGTTCGGTGTCATTCTGAGGAGTCAATTCAACTTTAAATGGACTAAATGCCGTGATTTTATAATTAATGACTTTTCCATCAGGGGTAGTGGCAGTGACCGATTTACAATCGCTTTGTGAAAATTTATTTAAGTATTTTACAAAGTTTACTTGATCAAACTCTTTTATTTGAAAAAACTTTTTAATACTTTGCTTTAAATATGTCTTAGTAACATCAGGTCCTTTAGGCTCAATTAAATGTACGAATTGCCAATATTTTTGCTTTGAAAAAATTTCGGAGGAAATGACTTCTAGATTTGGGCATTTTTCAGAATTATTGGTCGACACAGCAATGCTATATTCACATTGAAAACATGCAATCAAAGCTACGATTAAAGCTTTAAAGATTTTACCCACGGATCCCTCCTCTTTAGACCCTATCGGAAACTAAAAATAAAACTTGAGTAAATTAGTATGAAATATTCATAAAAACTTGTAATGATTGAAGAAAATGATTTGATTAAAGGTGTGTTGTGATTCAATATTTAGGCATTAACAATTTGTCTTATTTTTACTTATAAAGGATTGATCTATGAATTTTGGTTTTGTTTTCTTTTTTATTTTAATAATGGGAAGTCAGAATAGTTATTCTCAAGATAGTTTTGAAGCAATATTATTGAAAAAAAATAATGAAAGAAAAACGGATCTAAAAGAAGAGCGCAAGAAAAAAACAGAAATTAAATTAGCGAAAAACGAAACGACACAAAATGAGACAAAGGCAATCGAAGAAGAGTCAGAAGAAACTAAACCCAAAAAGTTTAAGAAAAATATATTAGCGGATACTACATCGGCCCCAGATGCTAGTGGAAATGATGCAATTTCTGAACACATCTTAAAAACTAATAATGGTTGTTATGTTGTACAATTTGAAAATCGTTCAGGTGAGTTGATTTCATGTACTGAGCTGTTACCGTTGCAATATACAAAAAGAGATTGTTCGTCGGGTAATATTCTTGAAAGAGGTGAGGTTGGCACAGTCGTATCTTGTGACGATAAACGTAAATTTGGAATGAAATTTAGAAATGGCTCAAATGAAGTTGTACATTTTATTTTAAGAGTCACGCGTGCACCAGAAGGAAAAGCAGGTGTTATCGCAAAATATAGAGTTGAAAGTACAAGTGTAGATTCATCAAAGTTAGCAGACATGTTACCCAAACCTGAATTGAAGTCAGTGGAAGATTCAACGCCACCTGAAGAGGCACCGTTAAAATTTAAATTTTCTGGTTTTCTTACTATAGAACAAGAGCATTCGAAAAAATTTGGTTATGACATTGGAAATGCAACGACAGGTCAAGCAGCCCAACAAAATTATAATAAAGCTGTAAGCCAACCAAAACAAAATGTTACAAATTTATTGTCCAATTTGAATTTTGAATTATCAAAAGATCGATCATCTTTAAATGCTGTATTAGAAATTGGTGAGGTCTATTTTGGTAATACTGCAACCGGTGGTGGGCAAGGATTAAGGGCAAACAATACATTTGAGCTTAGAAATCTTTATTTATCTCATGGCATAAACGATGCTCTGAAAGGTAGTGCAGGTTTAATGACTAAATCTTCTGATCCAAGAAGTTTTGTATTCAGTGACAATCTTTCTGGTGCAAGCTTAGATTATAAATCTGATCTTTCAAATGGCATGATTTGGTATGGAAATGCGAATCAATCCAGACCAGGTGTCCCTTTTATACAAAGAGATCGCTATTTAGGAGTTTTGGGAAGTCTTCAATTTATGGATGGATTTAAGCCTACATTGTTTGGCGTTTGGCGTAATTGGGTAGGTGAACTCTAT
>CAZPTV010000114.1:0-6056 GCA_964589335.1 uncultured Bacteriovoracaceae bacterium | reverse complement strand
TTTGAAGCTGCCGTAACGGGAAAGAGTGTAGTTCTCGTTAGTCGCTGTATCCGATCGATCCTAAAACGAATAAGAGTACTAAAAAAAGCCAATTGGTTTGTCGACGTCGAGGATTAAATATAATTTTTGATGAAGAATCTGGAAACGTAACTCGAATTATTGATTATGAAAAAATGTAGTCTAATTTTACTTTTAGCACTTAGTTCATGTACAAGTAGCCAAAAAGAGCCGTGGTATGGGAAAATTAATAACGTTAGTACAAACCGAAGTCCTGCGCAGGAAGTTAAGCAATCCTGTTGGATCGATCGATTTTCAATCGAAGAAATAAAAAAAGAAATAAAAATTATTGAAGCAAAATGGACATCAAAAAAAATTGAGGGTGAATGGAATGGAATAAATTTAGCAAATTTAAATACACCGCAAGGGACATATTTAAAAACATATGGTGATACGATCGATCAATTGCCAGATCAGAAATTATGCACTGATTTGCCTTGTATTATTAATGTCTTGTACGGTGAGCCAGAAAGGGAAGAAGGCTATCGAATCTACTATTGGTACTTAAAAACAAATACTTCAATTGCAGTGACTGATCAAATTCCCGATTTTAAAAAAATACCAAACGTAACAAAAAACTCCTACTATTTCACATTAGACGAGCTGAAAGCATTTAATTTAATCGCCGACCTATTGCCCAGTCGTATGAAAGGATTAAAGCTTTTAAAATCAATATATAGTTTACCCAAAGGCAATTTGCCAGATGTTAATGCAAGTGGCTTAACCGCAGGTATAAATATTAAATATTATGAATCAGATCCCAAAAAATATATTGTCGATTTAAATTCCTCTGAGCGTATTATTTTATCTAAACTAGATACGACAATTAAATCTAAAATATTAAAAGGTTATTTTTATAATACTTTACTTCATGAATTAGGTCACGCTACTGATTTTGAGTTTGCATTTGATCATGAAAACAGATTTTCATATTTAAGCGAGTGGAATGATTTGAGTTGGAAGTTTAACGAAGCATTCGACGTACGTACAATGAATTTTAAAGAAGCATATTTTCAAAAAGTGAATGCCGAAAAATTTGTAACCGATTATGCTGGAACTTCGCCCGCAGAGGATTTAGCAGAATCCATTGCAGTATTTAGGCTAGATGGAGAAAAAATAAAGACGGTATCTGAAAAGAAATACAATATTCTGAAAGAAAGAATATTTAATCAAACAGCATATGATCAAGAATTTATTTTAAAAAATATTTCAAATTATTTTATAACTGAATTTCAAAATAATTTAATGGATCAGCTAGAGAGTTGTTTTAAGGCAGAGTCTACGGCTCAATTTCAAAATTCAGACTCAAAAATTAAAGAATGTATGTTTGCTAAAGCATCGCGATACGTAGAATTTAGTCTTACCGAATTAAACATTAATCAATATGAAGGGTGTAAATATAAACTGGCTGATCTTTCAAAATCAACTTTAGAAAATAATATTAATGAGACCCTAGAGATAAAACTAAATTATGCTTTTAATAAACTTAAAAGGATTGACTCTGACTTATTTGCGAGCTGGAAAAATATAAATCAATCCATCTCAATGAAATGTAATCCATTAGAGATATATTTTGATGTAATTTCAGATTCTGATTCAGCTAATATTTATAAAAATAAATTAAACGCTTGCATTCAAGCGCAGATGGCGCTTGCAGGTGAAAATCAGGAATATTTTTATGAACTACTTGCGCCACGTTTTGATAGTTATGACCTTACAAAAATACGTGAATTAGCTGAAACACAAATAAACAATATTCTTTCCGGTATTGAACCGAGCATTAAATCGGATTCAGCATTATTGTGGAATAAATGTAAGGTTACACAAAAAGAAAATATTCAAGAGTCTGAGCTTCTTGCTGACCCTTTTAATGGTAAAACTCAATATGTTGCAGACGAGGTACTCAACTGTATCAATCAAGAGATCGAACCGAGGTTAGATTTCTTAATCCGAGCACACATTGCAAATATTGATCAAAATCCAAGTACAAACTCTATAAAATTTGCCATTCAGCTAAAGACAGCACAGTACATTCAGTTTTTAAATAATTATTTGTTGGATGATGCTAAACAAGAAAAAATAACTGTCAGCTTGTTCAGAAATGCAATTATACTTAAATCAATCGAAGTAGCTAAAGAGTCAGCTTTATTTTACAAAAATAATTACGGATTAGTTGTGAATAAAAAAGTATTTACTGATAATTGTAAGATTGAAATGAAAAAAATAATCAAAAATAGTATTCAAATTATTTTTGATATGAATAGATATGATTCTAAATTTACTGATTTCAACCAATTTGCAGACGGCGAGTTAAATGGTGTCTGTTCTGATTTATATTTTTCAAAACAAAAAGAAGCGGGGAATGAAACGCTGAATAAAGCAAAAGATAAAGTCGAAAGACTGAGCGATAAGGCTAATACGGTCTTTCAAAGGCTTAAAAATAATATTGTGACTACATGGAATTCTTTTAAAAATTGGATTGGTAAGCTAATCAGCGACTGATTTTTGATTTTAATATTTTATAAATAAATTTAGGATTTGTTTCAGCGTATCTCTTAAATAATCTTTTGGGTTCGGAACTTAATCGGTAGGCCCATTCTAGCCCAGCGGATTGCATCCAATGCGGAGCTCTTTTTTTATTTCCAGATATAAAATCAAATGCAGCTCCGGCGCCTAATAACACGCCTCTTTTTAGGTATTGCTTAGCCCGCGACATAAATATTTCTTGTTTGGGCGCGCCAAGACCAACCCAAATTAAATCAGCGCCAGATTGTTCTATTCGATCGAGTTCAGTTTTTTCATCAACGGTTAATGGATCGTCCTTCTTAAACGCTTTTCGAAAAGGTGGTGATTCAAATCCAACGCATATTAATTTAGGGTTCAATCGAGGTAGGATTGTTTTTAATTGCTCGATAACGTCTGGAGTGGAGCCATAGAAGTAATGTTTAAGAGATTCAAATTTAGGATTGTTAATAAAATTTTCCAAAATATCTGGGCCGCAAGCTCGACCTTGAATTGGATTTTCGCCTAAAAATTTTGATGCCCAGATTAGGGGCACGCCATCTGCGGTTGCTAGACTGGCTTCATTCGTAACGTTTGCATAAGTGGGGTCTTCGTTGCCCATGACCACCGTATGTACATTAGAAATGCAAATATAATGAGATTGATTTGTTTTTGAAAGTTCATAAATTCTATCACAGGTATCAGATAGATTTAGTGTAGAAATCCAAGAACCCAAGATATTTGTTTTATGGTTATGATCTGCAGTCATAAGTTCATCTGAATTAAGCCTGATTCTAACGCATTTCTTGGTGTCCAATTTAAAATGGCTTTAGCTCTTTCTATTGAAGCAAGAGAGTAGTGTACATCACCGACTCTTGGCTCTTGATGTTCAATGGCTAAGTTTGATTTTTTGATTTTCAATAAAGTTCTAGCTAGTTCATTGATGGTCGTCGTTATCCCAGAGCCTAAATTGATCGGTTCTGCATTACATTGGGCTAAGTCTAAAGTTAGAGAAAGACAGAGGGCTTCTGTTAAATCATCTACGTCTATAAAATCTCGAGTAAAGTTACCGTCTCCAAAAATTGTTAAATTCTTATTATTTCGAATTTTTTCATGAAATAATGTAATGACTCCTGAATAAGGTGATTTAGGATTTTGACCTGATCCATATACATTAAAAAATCTAAATACAACCGAAGGCAAACCTTCGGTGTCGTGAAAAACTTTTAAACTTTGTTCCGATGCTAGCTTTTGACTTGCATAATGAGATAACGGAAATCTTGCTGTATCAGTCTCGTGTATTGGAATTCCTGATTTTCCAACTGCACCATAAACGGCGGCTGAGCTTGCAAAAACAATTCGGGTTTTAGTTTTAAATATTTTATTTTTATCTAAAATCGCTTTTGCAACTTGAACGGTTGCCAGTTGATTATTGCTATAACTTTCCATTGGAATTTCTTGGCAAAGCGGGATACTCACTGTCGCAGCCAAATGAAAGACCGCGTCAGCTTCTTGAATTGCATTTTCTAATAATACTGAATTTCTGATATCTCCGCGAATAATACGACAATTAAGTTTAGATGCTTCTTTATCGAAAATGGTCACATCATACCCACGTGAAATAAGCTTTTTAGATAAGTGGGTTCCAATAAACCCAGAGCCGCCTGTGATTAACACTTTTTTAATCGGTTGATGTCCTGCATGATTCATATCTTTATTGTTTACACAAACTATCTAAAATTGCAAAATGTTCAGACATTTTGTTTGGGGTGAAGAAATATTTTCCCTCAATTTTACGGAGGATAAATGAATTTAAATAAACATCTCATTTTTGCTTTATCTGGACTACTTTTTTACAGCTTTGCTATGGCTCGTGAAATTAAACCCCCATCTGAAAATGTTTTTCGAATTGGTATCGAAGCAAAAATTCCGACATTAGATCCTCATCAATCAAGCGATGTGTATAGTTCTCAAACACAGGCTCTCTTTTATGAGACATTATTTGAGATGCATTATTTAAAAGATCCAAAAGAGCTGTCCCCGTTGTTAGCGGATGGAATGCCTAAAATAAGTAAGGATGGAAAAACAATAACAATCAAATTAAAAAAAGGAATAAAATTTCACGATCATGAGTGTTTTGCGGGTGGTGTTGGTCGTGAATTTAATGGGAATGATTTTATATACATGATGGAAAGAATTTCTGCTAAAACGTTTATCTCACCTTTGTATGGTTCATTTCAGGGAAAAGTAATTGGGATCGATGATTATCATGCGGGAAAAGCTGAACACATTTCAGGAATAAAGCTTTTAGACCCAATGACTGTTGAAATTAAACTTACGAATTCATTTCCAAGATTTATTTTCAATTATGCAGACACAAAAACATCAATTGTTCCTAAAGAATGTGTTGAAAAGCTAGGTGATCGTTTTGCGATGAATCCTGTTGGAACTGGCCCCTTTATACCAAGTTCAATAAATTTAGGAAGCAAGGTCATTGCAAAGAAAAATCCAAATTATAATACGGTCAAATATCCAAGTGATGCTAGCCCAAAATTTAAAGCAGAAGGTCTACTCGCAGACGCCGGTAAAGCGTTACCATTGGTTGACAAAGTTGAGATTGAGATTTTAACAGAGTCACAACCACGTTGGCTGAAGTTTATGGCTGGCGAATACGAAATGACAGGAGTTCCCAAAGATAATTATCCAACCGCACTGCCAGGTGGAAAATTATCGCCTGAATTGGCTTCTCGAGGAGTTAAGTTATACAGACAAGCTAAGGGTGATGTAACCGTACAAATATTTAATATGAAAGATTCAATCTGGGGCAAAAGCAAAGACTTGCGTCACGCCTTTGCGCTTGCACTAGATGTGAAAAAAATTATCGATATTCAGTATTCTGGTCAAGCAATTCGAGCACATTCCATCATCGATCCAACACAATGGGGTTATGATGAAAAATATGTGAGCAAATGGGCAAATCGGGATGTGAATAAAGCAAAAGAACTCTTAGCTAAGGCTGGATTTCCAGATGGAAAAGGATTACCACCAGTGATCATGCCGACAGGGGCTGATACAACTTCACGTCAATTTGATGAATTAATTAGTAAGCAATTAGCAGAGGTTGGAATTAAATTACAATCTGAAGCAATGACCTGGCCCGAAATGATGAAGCGCCAACAACAATATAATTTTACTATTTTAGGAATTGGTTATGCATCTGGTGTTCCTGATGCAGACGATGCGACGGGGCTTGTTCACTCAAAAAATATTCCGCCCGGTTATAATGCTGCGGCTTATTCTAATCCAGAAGTAGATAAATTAGTTGATGAAATCGAAGCCCTTCCCAATGGGAAGCCTCGAAAAGATAAAATAAAAAAACTAAAAGATATTTTGGACGATGAGTTGCCGTATTTGACAATGGTACATAGAATTGGAAACCAACTTATCCAACCTTGGCTTAAAAACCATGTTTATGTAGATAATATGTTTCTAGGAAA
>CAZPTV010000113.1:0-6134 GCA_964589335.1 uncultured Bacteriovoracaceae bacterium | reverse complement strand
GTTTTGCTTTCATAATTTACACCAGACAAATCCATTCCAAATTCATGAATTATTTTTGCAGCATCACGGATTTGAAGTGAAGATTCTTTTGTAAGCTCAATTCGATAGCGATGAGCAGTTTGCCCTTCATTAATTAATTTATTTTTAACTTGAACACCTGCGCCGGTGAGAATGAGTAATACAGTTATGAGCAGGGATGTTCTCATGATGAGTTTCATTTTTCCTCCAGGTACAACTTAGAATGCTGTTTTAAATATTCAAAACAGATGACAAAATTTAATCGCCACAAAAAAAGAGTAAAGCGGTAGGCAAAATAGTACAAGTTAGGTTGAAAATATATTTGAGTACTCAATTCTTGATCAAAAACCGCGGTCAGGCATTCTTCCGAGTGCTTTTTCCCAAACAGGAACTGGTTCCATACAAAGGTATGTATACGCCTTTGGGGCAAGCTCTTTAAATGTTTTATTAAGTGTGCTGAACATCTCTGATCTTATTTCTCGGAGATAGCGTACTTTTCCATCATCTCCAGACGTTGAGGCTTCTAAAAAGAGTTTAGAGTTCGGAAATCTTTTAATCGCAATTCCTTTTAATTGTGGTTGGTATCTTAAAGCTCCAAGGCTAACCCATTGGATTGATTCTTCTGGAACTCGATTTAAAAGATAAACGATCGCATCTTGATAAATTGTTTTCCAATTTGGAATATAAATCATTGGATCAAAATGAAATGCGACACCAAAACCAGCTTCGGCAGCCAACTGTGCGGCCTTCACTCTTTCTGTAAATTTAGCAGTACCATGTTCTTCAGAATCAACAATTTCTGGAGGATTCATGCTCCAACCAAATACAACATGATCTTTGCGTTTTAGGTGCAATAGGTGTTCAATATTTTTAGATTTTGTTTTCAGTTCTAGTCGTACATTGGGATAATCCGCTAAGACATTGGCTAATGGTTCGGAAAACTCAGTAATAGGGTCAAGCGCAAGTGAATCAGCAATTTCACCTGTTCCGATTCGAAGTGGAAATTTTTTAGCACCACCTACGACACCTTGTTTTAAAGCAATTTCATGTCTTTCGCATAAAGCACGCACTTGCTTGTGAACATCTTCTTCATTAATAAAAAAAGTTAACATGGGTTGGTTTAAATAAGTCGGTAAGTAACAATAACTACAATCAAAAGGGCAATTCGAAGTTTGATTAATGATGTGATACTGACAACAAAGCATTTGGTTTGTTCCAGGGCATTGTTTAGTAAAAGCACCAGAATGCGTTGTAAGATGAAGAATCCTTTTTCCATATCCAACCGGATTGTTTTCTGGCGCCTGCTTAGAGTGTGAAGAAAACGAAATTTTTCGTGATTCATCTAATGTGCTAATAATTTCTGGCTTTGAAAATCCAACAGGAAGTAGCAAAAATTTTTCTAAATTTTTCAAAATCCTTTTCGTGACAGGTGATTCTAAAATCGATTCTGATGAAGCTGTAATGCGCTCAAAAGGTCGTATCGTTTGCATTTTTATTGGTGCCTGATATTCAATAAATCATGAAAATTTTCTGTCGTTTCTTCATTTTCAAGCCAGTTTTTAAAAAGCTCCAAGTCAGTCATATTTCTAGGTGTATGTGCAATTTTAATCGCATCATTTTCAAACGAAGGGTCAGCATGAATTGCGGTTCTTGGTGGTGTCTTTAATGATCTCAATTTTCGAACGCGTTCTTCGTTCATACGAAACAGTTCTGGCTGAGCAGTTCTAAACAACAGAACTCGCATTTCTTCAGCAGTCTTCGTACTTGATTCTAGAATTGAGAGTGCAGCGTTTAGACCAAGTTTTTTTTCGATGGTAAGTGTAAATCCAATACATTCCTTAACTTGTTGCTGTGAAAGTTGAATGCGAGAGAGTAGCTTTAAAAATGTGAGTCTAAGATTTTTATCTAATGCATCAAATAATTCAAAAGTTGATGGGTCCCATTTTTTATCGTGTAAAAATTGAAGTTCATCATAATTTAAAAAAGAATATTTTTTTCTTTGGGCTAATACGCCTAGATGTGATTCAAATCCACAGGAAGTCATGGCATCTGATAAATATTTCGGTATTTTTTCAACGGATAAATCAAATTTAAAATATTCTTCAATGGTTTTTAAACAATTTACCCATTCAGCTTCGGTAGCGGATTGGGATTCAAATGTAGTTTTAACCCAAGTTAAATATACCTGAAATAAGCTTTGTGTGTCGGGATAAAGAAGTACTCGAGTTTTTAAATTATTATTTTGAATGATTGGTTTCGAACCAATTTTGTTCCACGCATAAATTTTATTTTGAAAGCGAACGCCGATTAAATATGAATCTGAAAGTTCATTTTGAAATTCTTTTGAAGAACGAAAAAAATGAAATTCCGAATCTGGAATCTTTAATTCATTTTCTTGTACTTCAATGAACTGCATTTAATTTATTTTGTAGCTTTTTGTTGGGTTGTTGCAGGCTCTGTTTTTACAGCATCTTTGTTAACTGGGGCAGATGCTACGGGAGCTGATTTTGACTGAGTCGCATCTTTTGCTACTGGAGCTGCATCGGGTACAGTCGTATTCATTACCGGAGCCGCAGCTGGAGCAGCAGGTGCTGATGTTGATGTATTTACTGCTTTAACATCTTCAAACACAGATCGTTTTTTACCAGACTTAGCGATCGTTAATCCGATTGATGTCAGCATAAAAATAGCTGCAGCAACAGAAGTGAATTTTGTAAAAAAATTTGCTCCACCCGAGCTTCCAAAAATAGTTTGGCTTGAGCCACCGCCTCCAGCAATTCCAATTCCACCGTCTTTTCCGGATTGGAGTAGTACGACAATAACAAGAATTACGCATGTTGTGATGTGAAGTGTAAGTAGTAGTGTATTCATAGGTTTATCTTTTTCCTGTTCTGTTTAACTACATGAGCTTTCGCAAAGTTTCAAGCCGAACAGATTTGAATAAATTGTTCTGGCTTTAGACTCGCCCCGCCAACAAGTGCTCCGTCTACATTGGGTTTATTCAAAAGGCTTGCTACATTTTCAGGAGTGACTGATCCACCATATAATATAGAGGTATTTTTAGAGTCTTGATTTGATAAAGATAGGCTCAATGTATTTCTAATAAATTGATGCGCCTCTTCAGCCTGCTCTGGGGTGGCGGTCTTTCCAGTTCCAATTGCCCAGACGGGCTCGTAAGCAATACAGACTATTTGATTCAATGCTGGTGGATTTGCTTTAAGAATAGATGAAAAGGGCAGAAGTTGTGCTTCAAGTACTGAATTCATATTACCTGTTTCTCGTTCCGACAGGGTTTCTCCAATACAAAAAATTACATTTAAACCAGATTGAATTGCGCGTGAGAGTCTTTTACCTGTACTTTCATTTGTTTCACCAAAATATTGACGTCTTTCGCTATGTCCAATGAGGCACCAGTTAATTCCAATTTTTTTTAATACAGAAGCTGATAATTCGCCCGTGTAAGCACCTTTGTCTTCCCAATGAACATTTTGAGCTCCTAATTCAAAAGCAGCATTTTTTGCGGCAGTTTGAATTTCTTTATGGAGACAATATGCGACTGGAAATATTACTTTTTTTGAGTTTGTGTTTTTTGTGGTTGAGCCTAATTTTGAAATACTAGAAAAGTATTCAATTGCATCTTCAGGCGTTCCATTTAATTTCCAATTTCCCGCTATGATTTTAATTCGATGACTCATTCTTCAAAACCTTTGTTTTCGCGTTTTGAATAGGACTGCAGTACGTTCACTCCTGGTAAACCATCGCCCTCTAAAAACTCAAGTGTAGCGCCACCACCAGTAGAGACATGATCCATTTTTGATCCTACTCCAGCAAGGTTTACGGCTGAAACAGTATCTCCTCCTCCAACAACTCGAAGGGCATGGGTGTCTGCCATAGCTTGGGCGACAGATAAAGTTCCTTTTGCAAACTCTGGTTTTTCAAACATTCCAACAGGTCCATTCCAAAAAATTGTTTTTGCTTTCTGTATTTCACTTACAAAAAGTTCTATTGTTTTTGGACCGATATCGAACCCTTGGATATCATCGACTGGAAGTAATATTTTAACGCCTTTTTTTCCTGCTTTTTCTAATAATACTTTTGCAAAGTCTATATCTTCTTGTTTTGGTTTTTTTGCATTTGCTGGTAATTCATAGCCGCCTTTTGCTAATCTAAAGGCATGAGACATTGCCCCACCAATGAGCATTGATTGAACTCTTAAAAATAAACTTTCGATTGTCTTAATTTTATCTGAAACTTTAGATCCACCTAAAATCACTACAAAGGGTCGTTCTGGACTATTGAGTAGTTTATTAAGATATTTTAATTCTTTTTGAATCAAATATCCATAACCGCGAATCGGTAAATGTTGAACCATTCCATAAGTTGATGCATGTTTTCGATGGCAAGTTCCAAAAGCATCAGTCACATAAACATCAGCCAAAGAAGCTAGTTTTTTTGCAAACTCATCGTCATTTGATTGTTCACCTTTATGGTATCTTAAATTCTCGAGCAAGATGACTTGCGATCCCTTAAGATGTTTAACGATCATTTCAATTCCATCGCCGACACAATCATCTGTAAGCATTACATCGGTAGAAAGTAATGATGAGAGATGAGTTGCAACAGGTTCAAGTGAAAGTTTAGGATCACGGCCTTCCGGGGTACCTAGATGCGAAGCCAGTATCAGCTTTGCTCCTTTTTCCATCAAATATTTTATGGTTGGAAGTGCTTCTCGAATGCGAGTGTCATCGCTGACAATTGCATGGTCACCTTCAAACTTAAGTGGAACATTAAAATCGCATCGAACAAAAACAGTTTTACCTGCAATTTGTCCTGATTGGTGTAGATCTTCAATGGTTTTGATCATTCTTCTTCCTTAATTTACAGTGATTTTTTTGCCATGTATTTTGCAAGGTCTATCATTCTCGCGCTGAAACCACTTTCATTGTCATACCAAGAAACCACTTTTACCATGTTACCTGAGTTAACCATAGTGAGTTCTGTATCGACACAGCTTGATAAAATTGAACCATTGAAATCGCAGGATACCAATGGAGCATCTGAAAAACCAAGTATACCTTTCATTTTTCCGTTTGCAGCTTCTCTAAGCTTTGCATTGACTTCATCACGAGTTGTTGACTTTGATGTTTCAAAGGTTACATCAACAACAGAAACATTAGGTGTTGGAACTCGAATCGCATACCCATCAAGTTTTCCTTTCAAATGAGGAAGGACTAAGCCAATCGCCTTAGCTGCGCCAGTGGTTGTTGGAATCATTGATAATGCAGCTGCACGAGCTCTTCGTAAATCTTTATGAGGTAAATCTAAAACATTTTGATCATTTGTGTATGAATGAATGGTTACCATTAAGCCACGATTGACACTAAAATTATCGTCGATCACTTTTACAACAGGTGCTAAGCAGTTTGTTGTACAAGAAGCATTTGAAATAAATGTATGAATTTTTGGATCATACATATTTTCATTAATTCCCATACAAATGGTTAAGTCTGCATCTTTGCTAGGTGCAGAGATCATGACTTTTTTAGCGCCTGCTTTAATGTGTGCAGATGCCTTATCTTTTTCAGTAAAAATTCCCGTGCACTCGAATACGATATCAACGCCTAAGTCTTTCCAAGGAAGAGTAGACGGATCTTTTTCTGCAAATAATTTTACCTTTTGTTTGCCTGCAATTAAATATTGTCCATCCAGCTTTACATCTTCTTTCACAGTTCGATGTACAGAATCATATTTAAAAAGATGGGCGGTTACTTCTGGTTTAGTTAAATCGTTCACTGCAACGACTTGAACGTCATCCGTTCCTAGTACTTCACGTAAGACGCGACGACCGATTCTACCAAATCCATTGATTGCAACTTTTACTGACATTTTAAGCTCCTTTTGAGAAACAATTATTCTTGGAGAAAACTTCACCTTCTTTATAGACCAAACTTCACATTCATGAAAGCATGCGATACGATCTTTTCGATGGACCGGCCGCCCGGCGGCGACTGAATCCGGGGACGGGGCCCTACCCCTCCACCAGCTCGACCATCTCCACCGGCACGCCGGGCTCCAGCCTGGCGGTGCGGATCACCTGGATGGTCTGCACCCGCACG
>CAZPTV010000112.1:0-6203 GCA_964589335.1 uncultured Bacteriovoracaceae bacterium | reverse complement strand
GTTTCAGAAACATTTCCTTGAGTGATATAAAGCTTTGTTCCATTGATGATGAAATCAGCTCCATCTTCAACAGCTTTAGTTCTCAAACTACCCGCATCTGATCCTGAACCTGGTTCTGTTAGTGCGAATGCGCCAATGCATTCTCCTCGAGCAAGGCGGGGAATGTATTTTTTCTTTTGTACAGCATTTCCAAATTTATTAATGATGAATTGAGGAAGTCCACTAACGCCAATGCTAATGGGGTATGCGATGCCTGAAGTTGCGATTTCTTCAATCGCCATGACATATTCGAGGTATCCTAAGCCTGCTCCGCCGAATTCTTCAGGGGTTGGTATACCTGTTAGTCCTAATTTCCCAAACTCATGAATGACTTCTGGTCGAAAACAACCATCCATTTCATCCTTATCCACAATGGGATTGATAAATTGTTCTGTTGCCTTTTTCGCGAGTTCGCGAATGCTTTTTTGTTCTTCAGAATAACTAAAATCGATCATAATTCGCCAAGGACTTCTCGTGCTGTAATAATCCTCATGACTTCGTTTGTGCCAGCTCCTATTTCCATGAGCTTGGCATCACGCATGTAGCGTTCAACTGGAAATTCTTTGATGTAACCATATCCACCTAAAATTTGAATTGCATCGAGCGCAACTTTAGTTGCCATTCGAGCGGCTACTAATTTTACTTTAGCGCCAACTGCTCGAGATGTTTTTGGATCAAGGAGTCCTTTGTCCCACATCATTGCAGCAGAATATGTGTGTGTTGCAGAGGCTTCATATTCGGCGTAACCGTCTGCAAGCATGAATTGCAAACCTTGAAAATTGGATAATGGTTGTTTGAATTGTTGACGTTCTTTAGCGTATTTAGCTGCAGCTTCGATCGATGCGCGTGCAATTCCAAGACTTATTCCAGCAATGGTAATGCGTTCGATATCGAGATTTTTAATCATTTTCGCTATGGAATTGTTTTGTTCACCAATTAAATTTTCTTCTGGGACTTCACAGTTTTCAAAAATAAGTTCACCGGTTGGGGAAGCTCTCATTCCCATTTTTTTAAGTTTTTTTCCCATTTTAAAACCAGGAAAGTTTTTTTCTACAACAAAGGTAGAGATGTCTTTATTGCCTTCGCCTGTTTTTGCATAGACATAATAGACATCACCGACGACAGCATTGGTAATGAACATTTTTGTTCCATTTAAAATCCACTTATTACCTTTTTTTACTGCTTTCGTTTTCATTGCGAGTGCGTCGGAACCAGATCCGGGCTCTGTAATTGCCATTCCTGCAAGCCATTCACCTGAAATGACCTTTGGGAGGTATTTCTTTTTTTGAGCGTCGTTTCCGTTGGAAGCAAGGTTGTTAACAAATAAAATTGTATGAGCTAAGTAGGATAATGCAGTAGAAGCGTCTACTGCTCCTAATTCTTCCATTGCAATGGTCGCTGCCACACAACCCATATTTGTTCCGCCATATTCTTCAGGTACCGTGATTCCCAAAAGACCCAAATCCGCCATCTGCTTTATAGCGTCTCTATTAAAGCCTTCTTCCTCGTCTAATTTCTCAATTTTTGGAGCCAAAACGCTCTGGGCAAAATTACGCACGGTTTGTTGTAACAACTTATGTTCATCAGTAAAAAACCACATTTGATCCCTCGCAAAATTATGTTACCTTAGTATTCGTATGAAAGGGAATTCATACCCGAGCACTACTCAGGAGAGTATCGTAAAAGAAAACCAAGATTTTTTACAGGGTTTTCATTGTTTGCTAAATTACTGGGAGATTAAACCCTCACAGTATGACAACAAGCTGCAAGAATTAATAATGCAGAATATACGAGAAATTTCGACGTTTGTACCTTGGGCTCACTTTGAAAGCGATATTCATCACGGACTGCACAAGTTTTTGCGGTCTGCTGCGCAATATAAAATTAAAATTAATCTCATCGTTATGCCGGATGCCGGTATTCATTATCCAAATGCAGGTATTCCGCGTGAAATTTTAAATAGTAATGCAAATTTAGCATCAGATCGTAGTGGAATGCCGATTGTTCATCGCGGTTCACCTAATTTGTTTCAATACCCTAGTTTTTCTTCTTCGGATGTTTTGAAATCAATTGGAAATTTCTTACTTAAGTTAAGTGGTCTAATTCAAGAAGTGACCAAAGAGTATAAAAACATTGAAATTCTGATTCATGGTGGTTTTTATCGCTATTACCGTAATCCTTCTTTGGCAACTACGGATCACGGCGATTATTCTGCGTCCCATGTTTTTGCGTATAAGGAATTTTTAGATAGAGAGTATCCATCTAAATTATCAGAACCGGATTCTGATTTACAAAAATTTAAATCTTCAATTTATGAACCAATTAATCGACACATTTACTTGAATCATGCAGAAAAGACATTAATTGAAAAAACACACATGATTTTTGCACGAAAATTGAATTCGACTCGTATTCGTACGCTTTCGTTAGTTAATCCAGAATTATTACCTGAAAACTCAACCGCATCTTTAATGTGTCAAGTGTTACAGTTTAAGACAGATGTTTCAACTTTTGTTCAAGAAATTCTTAATTGTTCTAAAAAAGGTGAAGTGATTCACTTTTCTTCTTCAGGTGGTTTTCAGAGTTTAAGTCCAAACGAAAAGCATTTTTTAATTGAACTCGCTACGGTTGCATGTGGGGAATGTTTTGTTCCGGTAGAGTCATTTATTGAATTGTCTGAAGTAAAGCAAAATGAAATTCGATCGACTAAAGAAAAACTAAAACACTATTTGAAAGATACGCAAATAACTTATTTTTCATCCAGTGTTTGGAATGCAGACAGCCGTATTTTTGACCGACTTGAAAAGGCAGTTGGAGGAATGATTTCTCAGACTTCTGAATTAAGTTATCAACGGTCACGAACTGAAAAGTTATTCTTTACTGATCCGAAGATGATCGTTCGATTAATTGAACTCGTTCAGGCACTTTCGATTGCACAAAGTGGTAAGATTGTTGCGCTACCAGCTCCATTTTTTATGGAAGAGCAGGAAGGTTCAATGAATTTTGCTGCCGAAGCGCTACAGCACCTTGAACGTTTCAAAGCAACGACAGGTAATGGAATTAAAATTAAAACAGGTTTGTACTACGAAATTTATGAATGTGGGTTGGGTAGTATTGTTCTATATGATGCCGCATGTTTTTGGAAAAAGAATAATGAGACGTTATCAGATCAAGATTGTATGACATTTGTTCAAGCAATGTTGGGACTTTCAGAAATCAAACTACTCTGTAATGCTTCAAATGAAGATATTAAAATTATAAACTATATTGACGAACAAGACTCCGGTTCATGCATGGTTTATATGATCAATCCAACAGACCAAGCCATTGAAACGACAGTACAGTTTTCTAAGTCAGTTATATTTGACTCAGGAAAAGGCAAAGAAGTGAATGATAAATTTATTATAACCTTACCACCGTATGAAATGAAATCTTTCTTGGCGCAAGAGGCAAGTGTGAGTGATTTAAATTATACTCAAGAATTGAAAATGTCTGAGAAGGGAGTATTTGATGGAATTGAAGCATGATTGGAAGACATTAAATTCTCTCCTTTTTTCACAAGAAAAAGCAGTCAATAAAACCAAGGCATCTTTTTTGCTTGAACGGGGCGATCAATTGATTCAAGGCCGAGTGTCTGATGGGAAAAAAATTAAGGGCCTTAAAACATCGAATCAAAATCTTGAAAATATTTTGAAAGAAAATGATTTATCAAAATCATACGTCATTCATGAAAAAGATCTGGACGGTTGGATTCAAGACGCGTGTCGATTTGGACCGAATTACTATGAACAAATGTGTTTTTTGCAAGATCAAATTAAAAATGAAAGAAAAACTGATCTGATTTTTACGAGGTCACATTTCTTCTTAGATTTATTTAATAAAAAACTTGCAAGGTTTTTGCCGACACATCATTTAGTTCTATTATACGTAGATCAGCGCTCAAGTCTTGAACAATGGTCTGGCTTTTCAAGTAGTTTTGTTAAAACAGGTGAATCAAAAGCTCATTTCAAAGCAGTGTTATTAGAATTTAAAGATAATAAATTGGATCAATTTTTTGAACCAGATTTTTCAAGTCTTCACGAAGGTCGATTGGGGGAGTGGCAGAATAATATAGAAGAAATAAATTCTTATTTAGAGAATCGATATCTTTTACCGGTTTTATCTGTTTTTCTGTATCGAGACATATGGGAGTCGATGAACAAAGTTCAAAGTTCTAAACCCAACAAGCAACCCAATCCATGGCGACAATTTACACATTACATTGATACGGGTAGAGCCGAAGTTTATCCACGTAAATTTTTTATTAAAGCATTTCTCGCAAGCCAAAGGATTTTATCATACTTTGGTCGCGAGTTATAATGAAGTACCATTTATTACATAGGAGGTTATTTTGAAATTTTTAAAAAATGCTGTTTTTACGCTATCTATTTTGATAGCGGGATTAACAATTAATATGAACAAATCACAAGCATATTGGTGGTTTGAGCTTTGGGAACCATTTCCTTGGCTACATTGGTTTCATGGCGAAGACAATCTACTAGCTGTTTGGGGTGGAAGTGGTGGTGGCGGTTCGTGTCCACCAATTTCAGACATGAGAGCTAAGTGTCAGGTTTCAAATGCAAAAACTGAAGCAGAATTTATAAAATTCTTAAATTCAAAAGGATATAATAAATTATATAAGCCTACTGCAGCACAAGTTTCTGAAATGGCAAAACCAGTTAATAAAAAATAAGTTCTACGAATAAATCGTAAAGTAAAAAAAGGACGAACTTTTAATTGAGTTCGTCCTTTTTATTTTAAATCACTGTTCAATTTATTTTTGAGAAAGCTTCGTCGAGCGAGATTAAAAATTCTTTAACAGCGTAAGCATTTTCATCTTGAGGATCTTTATTTTAATCATAATAGTCCCCCGATTTATAAATAGTTGTAGAGGCAGTTAATACAGCAAGAATTAACGCATGGCAACAATTAAATGCAGATAAAGCTAATTTATACGACAAATTAAGATAGAATATAGAAACTATTAAAGTAGGTTTGCCCATAACTTTAAAGCTTCTTGCGACTATATGCATTATGGTGTAATCAAGTCACCGAATGAACTCAATGGAAACTCCAAAAAAGCCAAATATTTTTGGACTACGAAAGCAAGATTTACAAGAAATTTTGATGGGTGAGGGTGTGCCTGAATCGAAAGCACGCTATCATAGCCGACAAATTTTTCATTGGATTTATCAACGCCATGTTGAAGATATTAATTTGATGACGGATTTATCTAAAGTCGTTCGTCAAGCACTTGCCGATAAGATTTCATTTGAATCTCCGTTAAAAGAATCACTCAAACAAGTAAGCAGTGACGGAACGAGAAAATTTTTATTCAAACTCCATGATGGTCATACGGTTGAAAGCGTATTAATCCCTTCAATGGGGGCGGAGCCAGATCCAGACTTTGATTTGGATGCAACCCCAGCAGTGGATGAGTTTGGAAATCCTCATGCAAATCCAAAAAGATTAACAATTTGTATAAGCTCGCAAGTTGGCTGTGCAATGGGATGTAAGTTTTGTTTTACTGCAAGCATGGGACTGATTCGTAATCTTGAAGTGGCTGAGATTGTATCGCAAGTTAATGAACTTTCAAAAATCGCTGACATTTCAAACATAGTTTATATGGGAATGGGTGAGCCATTACATAATCTTGAAAATGTTGCACGTTCATTAGAAATTCTACTCGAACAAGATGGACTGAATTTTTCAAAAAGAAAAGTTACGGTAAGCACTTCCGGATTAGTTCCAGCCATTCGTAAGTTTAATGAACGTATGTCTCGCGAATATCGGGCAAATTTAGCAATATCACTCAATGGTTCATTCAATGAACAAAGAGAAGCTGTTATGCCAGTAAATAAGGCATTTCCAATTGAAACTTTATTAGATGCATGTCGCGATTATGCTTTAGAGCCACACCGTCGCATTACTTTTGAATATGTGATGATGGGTGAACATAATGATTCGTTAGAAGATGCAATGCGAGTTTATCATTTACTCAAAGGGATACCTAGTAAAGTAAATTTAATTCCTTTTAATCCACATCCTGCAAGCGCTTACAAGCGTCCTTCAGAAAAAGCAGTCGGATCATTTCAGAAATTCTTACTCGATCGTGGAGTGGCAAC
>CAZPTV010000111.1:0-6220 GCA_964589335.1 uncultured Bacteriovoracaceae bacterium | reverse complement strand
ATCTTGATTCGAAAATTTCGGTAGAAATAATGGGATTATTCGAACAAATACATATAATAATTCCAGAATTATTTTACATTGATACGCTCAGAATGACAACTGATAATATAAATGAAGAAGGTGCTTCACAAAATATGAGAAGCAAGTTAAATCTTATAGGTGAAATTCCTATACCCATTAATTTAAATAATTTTCATATTTTTAATAAATATTCGATCTAAGCTTAATAATGGATAGAAAGATGGAAACGTTTTTGGACATTTCCCCTTAATTTCATGAAAAGCTTCAGATAATCCAAATTTACTTAGCGAATGAAATACTTCAAATGACCAGTCGTTAAAGTCGCCAGCTAAAATAATTCGCTCTTTTGTTTTAACTACATCTTTAATTCTTTCTATGATTAATTTTACTTGTTTTTTTCTACCACGTTCCAGCAAATCTAAGTGGACGCAAAATAGATGCAACCTTTCTTGCCCTGGTAATTCAATAATGCCGTGTAGAAGGCCTCTTTTTTCAAACTTATTTGTACTAACATCAATGTTTTCTGAATAAATAAATGGATATTTAGACAAAATTGCATTCCCATGATGCCCTTCTTCATAAATCGCATTTTTACCATAAGCATAATGAGGCCACTCTTGATCGGCTAAGTATTCAAACTGGGCTGGGTCGGGCCAGTTCACGTATTTTTTTGAAAATGTTTTATGATCACCAATTACTTCTTGAAGAAATACTATATCCGCAGATACACGATGTATCGCTACTTTCATTTCATGTAATACAAAATCAAAATTTCCTGCCTTAAATCCTTTATGTAGATTATATGATAATATTTTTAGCTTTTTCATCTTTATAGCCAATACCTAATAATTAAAATGATTTTTGCACCTAAACGCATCCACAAAGGGTGTCGGTACTCACCTTCGCAAATAATTTCTTTTGAATTTTGTAAGTCTTCATTAAATTGATTTTCAAGCGCATCAACCGAACTTCCCTTTGTCAAATATGCATCAACTTCTAAGTCATGTAACACACTTCTGTGATTTAGATTGCTTGATCCAACCATTCCAACTCGATCAACTAGCATCGTCTTTGAATGCAGTATTCTAGGTTGGTATTCAAATATTTTTACTCCTGCATCCCATAGTTCTTGATAAAATGCTATTGAAGCTAATCGGACTAACCATACGTCAGACTTTGCTGGCACCAGGAGCCTAACATCTATACCTTGTTCTGCTTTTTCTTTAAGCCAGTTACAAAAATTCTGTCTTGGAACAAAATAGGCATTCGTAATCCAAATCTTACTTGTGGCTTGCTCAATTAATTCTTTAAAAGATTCACTTGATGAAATTTTAAGTCTAATCAAATAGTTAAGCCTTAGCATTTTAGGAAAATGCTTTGTGTGTCTGAATTTTGTTTGCTTTCGCTTTGTTGCTCTGGGTGACCAAGATTTTTTCCACGCCCTTAAATATGCTTCATTTAAGTAAGGTACTTCTTCACCTTTTAGTTGAACACCAGTATCTCTCCATGCATTGTTTCCCATCACGCTCTCTAGATGGTCATCGGAAATATTCATACTACCTAAAAATACTTTCTCTCGATCAATAATGACCATTTTTCTATGGTTTCTTCTATTTAGATTAGAAATAAATTTAAGAAATTTTTTAAAATGTATAAATCCGTCTTTTATATTAATTGCGGGAGAAAGTGGAAACGGACGAAATATTCTAATTTCAATTCCATTTTTTCGTGCCTGTAGAATGTCTTTAATTGGATAAAAGAAAGAACCAAAACCGTCGATCATTACGCGAACTCGAACACCTTTTTGAACTGCTTCTCTTAAAGCTTCGAGTATTTGAGAAGAAAGTACACCCTTGTTAAAAATATAGCTTTCGATCCAAATAGATATTTTTGCTGTTTTTATTGAATGAAGAATGTCTTTAAAAAAAAGATCACCGCTGAAGTAGGTCTTTTCTTCTATCCATTGACCTGACTTCAGCGGTGATTCGTTATTACTTAAGTGGTTGTTCTGATTATTTTCAAGGTTGTTCAAAGTCGTCGAAATCAACAACGTTGTTTATTGCTTGTCCGCTTAATGCACGAACATGGAACAATGCTTTTCCTCTTAATTTTTGTGTTAATGTAATCTTATGTTCATAAGGAACCATTACATCAGCACATCCTTGTGTTTCCATTTTTGCAATTGGAAGCACTTCAATTACATTGTTTGATCGATAATTTAAACGAACATTATCAATACTCATGCAACTGTTTGTAAAAGAACCACGAAGTGTTAAAGTGTCCACTTTCGTTGCTGAATCATGTGAAAAGATAGCATCTTTTACTGGAGCATATAAAAAATCATCCGGTTCAACGCTTTTGGTTTCCATAATTGGAAGATCAGCCATTTTGATATTTCCACCAAGTTTATTTTGAATGGAAACTTCGTATTTACCAGGAGGTAAAACACCAAGATTGATAACTTGAGTGTATGGAATCTTCATAAATGTACACCAAGAACTGTCATATAAATATGCTTCGTCTTGAATTACGACTTTCTTGTTTTGTTTGTCGACTTTAGCCTTTGTCATTCCAACGTGATAGCAAGTATTTGGAAACTCACCCGCTAAAACAACTTGTGCATTGTCATTACTATCAAAGCCCATTGGAGCAAATGTTACATCCGGAATATACTTAATTTTTACTGGACAATAGTCCTGTGCAAACGCAGTAACTCCAAAAACAACTCCTAAGAATAGAATTAAAGTTTTCATAATTTCCTCCCCCATCTCATTTCGTGTTTGAAACAAAATTTTTTTTGTATTCAACCGATCCTATAGCATCAGCTATGCCAACACGTAATAAGCGGTAAAATGTTCCTATTTGCTTAACCTGTAGCATAAAAATATAAAAAAGGGGACAAATTATCTTATATTCAATAGCTTTCGAGTCCCGTTTTGTCTCTTATACTAATGATATTATTATGATTTTACACTCTATGGCGCAATAAGAAGGCACGATTTATGCTTGATTGTAATAGATATAAATTAACTGTCGAAAGGATTATTAATATGAAAACAATTCCAAAAATTGAAAAATATATGACTGCATCTCCACATAGTGTTGGGAATGATATTCCTTTAAAAAAAGCTTACGAAATGATGCGCGGATATGGGGTAAGACATCTACCCGTCTATCATGGTGGAAAGTTAGTGGGAGTACTCACCGATCGAGACGTCAAACTTGCTACAAGCTTTAAAGGCTCTGAAGATATGTTAGTTGACGATGTTATGACACCAGACCCCTATGCGGTTGCGCCAGATGCACCTATCGATCGTGTTGCAATAGAAATGTCTGAACATAAGTACGGATGTGCTATCATTCAACAGACGAATGGAAAAGTGGTGGGGATTTTTACAGTGACGGATGCTCTTCGTGCATTGTCAGAAGTGATTCACCAAAACTATAAACCATAATTTATTTGAAAGAGGATACCATGAGGGTTGGAATATATTTGATAGGGTTATTATTTTTTTTAATCATTCTTCCACTAGAAAGTGTTTTCGCAAACACAAAATCTGAACCTAGAAAACAGTGGAATGCTAAAATGCAGAAAATTTATCAAACAACTACAGATCTGTTAATTGATACAAGCAGTGATGCTCGTTTCAACCAACCCTCAAACTTTAAAAGAATTGAGAAAAATGTCCAAACACTTGCAACGCTTGCACATGAAATTTCAATGTCATCTTTAAAAGAAGATGGAGGCAAAAAAGAAATGGTTTCGCCAGACCTTGATCCGAGCGTACCTATTATTGCTAGTCTTTTTGAAGAACAATCTAAACGAGCATATGATGCATACAAGAGTGGCCATCGTGCATATTCTCGTAATGTAATACGAACGATTACTGGTTATTGTATTGCCTGTCATACTCGAAGCGCCAGTGGTCCTGATTTTTCTAAAATTCCAACAAGACCTGAAGTTGAAAAATTTTCACATATTGAAAAAGCACTGTTCTTTATCGCTACAAGACGTTTTGATCCGGCTTTAGAAGAATTAAATAAAATTATTATCGACCAATCCATTGTTAAGAATAATCCTCTTGAGTGGGAAAAAGCGATTCGTTATTCACTTGCGCTGTCTGTGCGGTACTATAACGATCCAAAAAAATCATTAGGACTTATAAAAAATGTTATTGCAAACGAAACTGCACCCATTTTTATTCGTGAAGATGCTGAACTTTGGAAAAAATCCCTCGAAGAATGGGCAAATGAAGGAACCCGTAAACTTACAACCGAAGATGGTTATTACGCAGAAGCGATGAGACTTGTTACAAAGGCTAAAGACGCACAAAGGTTTCCTGCGGACCGCGCAGGTGACATCTATTATTATAGACTCACAACAATTGTGCATGAAATGTTGAAGAACTTTCCAGAGGGAAGCCATACATCTGAAGCACTCTTGCTCTTAGGGTTATCTTATGAATCATTAAAAGATTTAAATTTATGGAATTTACATGAAATGTATTATGAATCTTGTATTCGTAAAACTCCACACTCTGAGGTAGCTCGAAGTTGTTATCGTCATTATGAACAAACCATCTATGTTGGATTTTCAGGTAGCGGTGGGTTTTCTGTTCCAGACGATATTAAAGCAAAACTTAAAGAGCTTTCAAAGTTATCTGGGCCTAGTGATAAACCGTAATTATAGTTAAATGAAAATTAAAATTCACTTTCTTGGTGCCGCACAAACCGTCACAGGGTCTAAGTTTTTAATTGAAACTGAAAAATTAAAAATTTTAGTCGATTGTGGATTATTTCAAGGAATTAAGGAGCTTAGACTAAAGAACTGGGCTCCCTTTCCCTTTGACCCATCAGATATTAATTATGTTATTTTAACCCACGCACATTTAGATCACTCTGGATATTTACCTCTATTAGTAAAAACCGGATTCAAGGGTGAAATATTTTGCACGCAACCAACCCTTGAGCTTTGTGAAGTCATCCTCAGTGACTCTGCAAAAATCCAAGAAGAAGATGCGTATGATGCAAATAAATTTGGTTATACTAAACATGCTTCAGCTAGACCCTTGTATGATACAAAAGATGCAAAAATCGCAATGAAGTATTTTCGATCGAAACTACCAAATGTTTGGTTTCGACTAGATGCCAGCACACGATTTAGACTGATTCCAAGTGGTCATATTTTAGGATCAACTTTTGTAGAATTAGATATTTTAGGAAAAAAAATTGTATTCTCCGGTGATCTCGGACGGACCAAACCAATTATTTTAAACACACGCGAAATTATTTCGAAGGCAAATTTTTTAATATTAGAATCAACTTATGGAGACCGACAGCACCCTCAAGAAAAAACAGCCGATTCTCTTGAAAAAATAATAAACGAAACATATTTGAAAAATGGTCAAATTATCATCCCAAGTTTTGCGGTCGGCAGAACTCAAGATATTCTTTATATCATTAGTACTTTATATCGTCGTAAAAAAATTCCAAAAATTCCACTTTATCTTGATAGTCCAATGGGTATAGATGCTACTAAAATTTTTACAAATCATGCCGACTGGCACAAACTAAGCGTTTCTGAAGTAAATGAAATGTGCAGTGGACTCACTATGGTTCGCAGTCAAAAAGAGTCACTTAATATTATTAGAAAAAAAACACCTGCCATCATCATTGCAGGTAGCGGAATGCTTACAGGTGGAAGGGTTTTGCGGCATTTAGAAAAAAGATTGCCGGAATCTAATAACACCGTACTCCTCGTGGGATATCAGGCACCCGGAACACGTGGAAGACTGCTTCAATCTGGAATTCAAGAGTTAAAAATGTTTGGTAAATATATTCCAGTTAAAGCTCGTATTGAAAATTTATCGACTTTATCTGCTCATGCAGATCAAAAAGAAACACTTCAATGGCTTAAAAATTTTAAAAACAAACCAGAGAAAGTTTTTTTAGTACATGGTGAACCTCAATCCTCTGATGCCCTGCGGGTTAAAATTAAAGACACCTTCGGTTGGCAATGCGTTATTCCAAAAATTAATGAATCTTTTACATTATTTTAATTAGTGGCACATAAACTGCTTTTAAATTTAAAGGAATTCTGAGAGTTCATATATTAAGTTTAAGATCAATTTTGAGAAATTTTGTCTCAAAATAATGGATTTTATTTCTCACGTCTTACTTTGGAGCGGTCATGCCTAAT
>CAZPTV010000110.1:0-6227 GCA_964589335.1 uncultured Bacteriovoracaceae bacterium | reverse complement strand
ATCCCTGAAGACATCAAAGATATCATTATGGATTTCTTTGCAGGAGGTATCGCAAATATTGAATTAATCAAAGATACTGACATCCATGAATGGTTAAGAAAACTTTCAAAATTAAATATACATTCTCCGATTGATCAATGGAGCCAAATCATTCAACTTTCCGAAGAAATGTCGAAAGATAATAAATTAATCCAGTTTGCATTAGATTATATGCTTCATCAGATTCATAAGAATGTAACTACCAACTATCAAGTGAAATATGATTCTGAACAACTTCATAATATTTTATATTTAAGAAATAGATTAGATCAGTATGCAAATAAAAAATTAATGTCTTTGGCTACTTCGGATGTTTTTTATTCATGATAAGAGCCCTCTCAATTTCTAAATCATTTAGAAATGAAAACGGACATATCCATAATGTTTTAGATTCAATATCGCTAGAAGTGACTAATGGAAGTTCAAAATATATACTTGGGCAATCCGGAATTGGTAAAACTGTTCTACTTAAAATTATTGCAGGTTTATTAAAATCAAATTCTGGAACCAGTAGTATAAATTCAGCTAAAGTAAGCTTACTTTTTCAAAAGAATGCTCTTTTTGATTCATTAACAGCCTTCGATAACTTAGACTTTGTACTTAGAGAAACAACCTCTCTGATATCAAAACAAAGAAGGAGTCTAATTGAAGTTCAACTTGATAAAGTTGGTTTATTAGAGTCTATCAATCTCTTTCCTATTGCAATGTCAGGAGGAATGCAAAAAAGATTAGCATTAGCCCGATCACTTATAACTGAACCAGAAGTATTACTTGTTGATGAACCCACTGCTGGACTTGACCCCATAACATCAAAGAATATTTCAATATTACTGCGAAATATTCAACAATCATCAAAAATGACAATTTTAGGAGTTTCTAGTGACGTACACAGCATTATTCATACAGCTGATGAATGCTGTGTTTTGAAGAAAAATTTAAATGGGGCAACACTCATAGATTGTGGAAATATTAAACAATTATTAAATCGTAAAAATGAATATTTTAATCAATTTATTTCAGGTTCTTTAAAGGGGCCTCTTACTGACAATTCAACCGATCCATTGGAAATTGAACATGTCGATTAAATTCAATGATGTATCTAAATCATTTGGAACAAAGAAAGTTTTGGATAAAATTAACTTTGAAATTAATAAAGGTGAAATATTTTTTATCATTGGTCGTTCGGGTACTGGGAAATCAGTTACATTAAAGCATATCGTAGGTCTCTTAAAACCTGACCACGGTTCTATTGATGTTGACGGGCAAAATATTAATCAGCTTACTGAACATGATTTAAGAACCATTCGAAAAAAATGCGGAATGGTATTTCAGCATCCTGCCTTATTAGATTTTTTAAATGTATTACAGAATCTTGAGTTTTCTATAAAATTTAATCAGTTACAGAGTGTTGAATATTTAGAGTTTAGAAAAAATATAGAACTTACGCTCAAACAGGTACATTTAGATCAAACGATCTTAAATAAGAATATTCATGAACTAAGCTATGGAATGCAAAAAAAGCTTAGTATTGCTAGAACATTACTAATGAATCCAGATTATCTTTTATTCGATGAACCTACGACTAGCTTAGATCCAATATCAAGTACTGCAATCTTTGACTTAGTAAAAGAAATACAACTCAATACAAAAACTACAGCAGTTGTTGTTAGTCATGATTTGTCAAATGCACTCAAATATGCGGATCGAATACTTGTTTTCGATTCTGGTAAAATCATTGCCTTGGGTACACCAAAAGAGATTGTTCATCATAATAATAGAATCATTCAACAATTTTTGGAAAATCACTATGATACAAAATTGGATTCTTGAAATTCAAGAATTAATTGAATTTACGAAATTAATCATTCACTCATATAAAAATAGAACGATAATGATTCGTTCTCTTGTCATTGAACAACTTGTACATATTACGTTTCGTTCTTTGGGTACGGTACTTTTTTCAGGTTTTTTTGTTGGTGCAATTTTGGTTATTCAATTTAATATGATCCTTTCAAAATATGAAGCTACAGTTTTACTTGGTGGTTTAACCGTATCAGCAATTATTCGTGAAATTGGTCCTCTATTTATTTCATTTTTGTTAGCTGGAAAGGTTGGTGCTTATACTGCTTCAGAATTAGGTACAATGAAAGTTACAGAACAAATTGATGCGATTCGATGCATGGGTGTAGATCCAATTGAATATCTAATACTCCCAAGACTACTTTCAATTATTCTAAGTTCACTCATATTACTATTTTTTGGATTACTCATTGGTATTATCGGAAGCATGTTTTTAGCAGATACAATGTATCATTTAAACACGACTCAATTTATTCAATCTATTCCAAGGTTTTCAAATTATGCCACTCTCTTTAACGGTATGATTAAATCATTTATTTTTGGCACAATCATAGCCATCATAAGTACCTGCAAAGGCATGAATACTAAAAACGGTGCACAAGGCGTGGGTGTAGCAGTAACGAAAACAGCAATATATATCAACCTAACGATCACAATAATGAATTCTGTATCATCTTGGATTTTTAACCAAATTAGTGAATTCATACATCTGGTATCATCATGAACTACGTGTTTGATAAAATATATTATCCTACTCTAGATTTTATTAAATATTTTATAGATGTCATTCATTCTATTCCTCATTCTTTTAAACGAAAAAATGAAATTATTGAGCAAATGTCTAAATTGGGTGTGGATTCTATTCCAATCATTGTATTCGCTACAACTTTTGCAGGAATAGTAGCAACAGGTGAAATTGCATTTCATATGAATATTTCTTTAAATACAGTAGAAATGATACCTGGCGTTTCAGGACAGTTTATCTTTCGTGAATTGGGAATAGCAATTCCAGCGCTACTCATGGTCTCAAAAGTAGGAGCATCAATTGCAGCAGAAGTCTCAACAATGAAAGTCACAGACCAAATTGATGCAATGAAAATGTTGCGAGTAAATCCAATTGAAGTTATTGTTATACCAAGATTCATTGCAAGTACCATAGTCGTTTCTTGCATCACATTAATTTCAATTTTTGTAACGGTACTTTTTGCAACTTTGTTTGCTGTTTTATCTTATAATTTTTCTTTTTATGAATATTTAAATGCAATGACACCCTTTCTTCATGCAAATGAAGTGCTTTGCGCATTAATTAAAGGTGCTGTTTTTGGTATGATCATTCCTTTGATATCTTGTTTTTATGGATTTCGATGTAAAGCTGGGGCTATTGAAGTTGGCATGACAACAACATCATCTGTAGTAAATTCCACTGTTTGTGTAATACTGTTTGATTTTTTGCTAAGTTATATATTTTCAAATATACTTTAAGGGAAACTATGGAAAAAACACATCTTAAAAATGAAACTAAAGTAGCTCTTTTATTATTAAGTACTTTTGCAATTGCAGTTTTATTTGCATGGCTTTTAGGTGCAAGAAATCCATTTCATAATTCTATTAAATTAAACATCATATACAACTTTGCAGGTGGAATAGAAGTCGGAAGTCCTGTACGAGTAGCTGGTATAAAAGTAGGAAAAGTTGAGAAGATTAAATTCTTCAAACCTGACGAAGGCACCTTCAAAGCTGATGATGCTCGTGAAAATGAGGTATTAACTCCATTAAGAATTGAAATCTCACTGAGTGCGGATGCTGCCGAAAGTGTAAGAAAAGACTCAAAATTTTATATCAATTTAGCGGGAATTATTGGTGAGAGATACATTGAAATAACACCTGGTACAGTACAATCTGCTAAATTAAATACTGGTGATTCAATTAGAGGAATTGATCCTCCTAGAATCGATCAATTGATTTCTCAAAGTTTTGATTTAATGGGAAAAATTAGACAAGTCATACTTGATAATGAGGGTGATATAACTAAGTCCATCAAAATGCTTTATGATTTATCAGCAAATATAAATAAAACAGTAGCACAAATCGAAAAGTCTAAAGTGTTTCATAGTAATCTAACTGAATTAATTCGTAATATGATAGAAATTACAAATGATGTAAAATTACTTACGTCTAAGGTTCAAACAGAAGAAGGGAAAAAGACTCTTGAAGTAATGTATAAACTCCTTCAAAGGCTTGAACCCCTAGATCGTGATGCAATTAGTAAATTCCTTCAAAAAGAAGGAATCCGTGCAAAGCTCTTTTAATGTTCTGAATGTTCTTCAGTCTTAACTTCTTCTTTTTTGTCAGCATCTGTAGTTGTTACAGCCGCTTTTTCTGAATCAGCATCTTTTTTTGCATTCTTTTTGCATGCGCATTCTTTTTTACCTTCCATTGCACATTTCTTACATTCACACTTTCCATTTGTACAATGAGCTGCTGCTTTTGCTTTTTTACCCGAGGCACCTTTTGCACCTTTTTCACAATCACATGCATTTGCATTTGGCACTAACATATTCAACGATACCAACATACCTAAACTTAAAATTAATGATTTCATTAAACCCCCTATGTTTATAAGAATATTCGATTATTCTACTTCAACTAAATTCATTTTTAAAGAATCAGTTAATAGTTTACGTTGTTTTGTAGTTTCTTCATTGCTCCATGAAAAATAATCACTAGCCATTTTAATTATTTCATCTAATTGAGCATGGTTTGAAACACACAATTTTTTACCATCCATCCACATTGGTGATCTCCTAAAGATTAAATCTTCAAGAGTACATGGCATATGGTGCTGCAGCTTCCATTTAAACCACTCAATTGAATATTTACCCCAAATTGCATGACCCATAATTCTATTTGAGTATTCTTCTGGCGTTGAGAGTTGATCTCTTGAGTGATGTCCTGGTGCTTCAGAATCAGGAAAAGCAAAATCTGCTAACTCCTCAGAAATAACTCTAAATGTAGTATATTTGCCACCTGCCATAAAAATAATACCTTGATCATTTTTCCAGATTTCATGTTCGCGTGATACTTTTGCTTCTGCTTGATGACCATCATCTATCAAAGGTCTCACGCCAGCATAAGTCATCACAATATCCTTTTTCGTAAGATTTTGTTTCGGAAAGTAACGATTTAATACATCCATTAAATATTGCACATCTTCTTTAGATGCAGTTATCTCATTTGGGTCTTTTTTTTCTGGTGAATCAGTCGTACCGACAATTACTTTATTTGCTCCAGTTCCTAAATCAACCCTAGGAATTGCAAAAATTATTCTTCCTTCTGGTGAATACATGACTAAACAGTGTTCAATTGGAAATCTTGCATGATCAAATATTAAATGAACGCCTTTACTCGGTTTCAATTTTTTAACTGCTCCACCAGGAATCATTGAACCAATTTGCTCTGTCCATGGACCAACACATGAAATCACTTCATGTGATAAAATATGAATTTTTTTACCAGAGTTCAGTCTATCTTCAAAAATAACTTCGAATAATCCATCACTGTTTTTAGGTTTTACTTCTAATACTTTACAATAATTAAGTAGTGTTGCCCCTCTTTTGAATGCATCGTACGCGCATTCCAATACCATTTCATCGTCAAGCATCATTGCATCAGCATAATATAAACATGCACGCAAACCTTTATCTTGAATGCCAGGAAATATTTTTAAACATTCTTTTTTAGAATGCTTTCCATGAAAAAATGGGGATCTAAATAAACTCAAAGTATCGTAAAGCCATAATCCAAGTGACAGCATCCATTGCGGTCTTTGACCTGGAGGAGCATTTTCTTTATCATAAAATGGTAAATTAAATTGTAATGGTCGTACTAAATGCGAATGTGACTTTAGCAGCCAATGGCGTTCAGATAACGCTTCAAATACAAGTTTGAAATCAAACATTTCAAGATACCGTAACCCGCCATGTATGAGCTTACTACTTTTTGATGAGGTACCACTTGCAAAATCATTTTTTTCTAAAACAATAGGTTTTAATCCACGTATACTCAACTCACGTGCTAATCCAACTCCAACAATACCTCCACCAATAATTAATGCATCAACTGTAGGTTTTTTTTCAATGAATTGATCTAAAGTATTCCTTCTGGTACGAATGGAAAATTCCGGTTCGTTTATCTTCATTTTGATTTCGTAGGCATCCTTAATGCAATATGAAGTTCCGCTAATTGCTCTGGAGTTACAGCAGAAGGAGAATCACTCATTAAGCATTGTCCTTTTTGTGTTTTAGGAAATGCCATGACTTCTCGAATTG
>CAZPTV010000109.1:0-6243 GCA_964589335.1 uncultured Bacteriovoracaceae bacterium | reverse complement strand
CATTGGCGGTGGTAAGAAAGGGACTGGTCTCGGTGCACTTGGTTCAGGCGGTAACATTTTAGGTGGTAAGGGTAAAATTGCCATTGATTCAGGTGGTGGTGCAGGTGAGCCAGTTGTTCTTGGTGCGATAGATACCGATGCAATCGCGCGCGCAATCGCAGCACATCGTGATCAAATTAAATATTGTTATGATAAAGAAATTAATGCTGGAAATGCAGAGTTATCAGGAAGAATCAGTATTCGATTTGTCATTGGGGCATCTGGAAATGTAACAGCTGCAGGAGTTCACTCAACGTCAATGAAAAATCAAAATGTTGAAGGATGTGTTGTCGATGTCATTCGTAGAATTCCATTTCCACCTGTACGAGGCGGAGGAGTTGCTGAAGTGACATATCCATTCTTATTTAAACCAACGAATAAATAGAAAGGATTCAATGCACGCCCCATATCAAGAAACGATATCGTTTATTCATTTGGCACTTCCGGTTGGTCTGAAAGTGATAGCCGCAATTATTTGTGGAGGATTGATTGGATTAGAAAGAGAAATCAAAGGGAAATCTGCAGGACTTAAGACGAATATCTTAATTTGTTTAGGTGCTGCTTTATATACGATAATCTCTATACTATTGCCCGGTAGTGTTTCTGATGCAACAAGACCCGGTGACCCTGGACGAATTGCAGCTCAAATTGTATCCGGAATTGGTTTTTTAGGTGCTGGAGCGATTATGCAATCGCGTACTAGTATTCATGGTTTAACGACTGCTGCAACGATTTGGGTCGTTGCTGCAATAGGTGTTTGTATCGGTGCAGGTTATCCGATTGTCGCATTTGCTTTTACGTTAACAGTACTATTTACACTCTTAATTATTAATTCTCTAGAAGCAAAATTTTTAGGAAGAGCCGGTGGTCATGCCCTTGAAATTGTATATTCACATAATGAAGGGGATACGAGACTAGCAATCAATAATCTTATTACAAAAAACAATATCGACCTTGAAGATTTTGATATCGAGACAGCGCCTGACGGACTTATTATTTTAAGATTACAGTACAATCGTGCATTTAATGCACATAAAAGATTTATTCTAGATCTTTGGGCACTTACAGGTATCAAAGAGGTGCGGCAATTGTGAAAAAATCTTATCCAATACGTGCCTATCACATTGCTGAAAAAATTAAACTTAAAGATGTTCGTGAGCGTTTAAGTTATATACCGAAGGAATTTTCAAATTATGAAATGGTGATTGCATTAGAAGCACCGAATTCATATATGGTTTTTCATAACTTCGGGTCAGTAGTTTTTTTTAATGTGACAGAAGAATTACTGGATATTCAAATGGCTAGACTTGCTGAGTTTAGAACGCCATCAGAAACAATGAGAACCAGTGATACCTTCATGCTAGAAGTCTCTGAGGATGTTCAGAATAAAGCACATTTCGATCGAGTTGAAGTAAGACAACTTACTTATGATACAGTAAAACTTGTATCCACAATCCTAGCTCAAAGTACTGCATTAGAATATTATGAGATACTCATCGAAAACCTTCTCGAAAAAACAGGTCGCTTTTCTAAAATGCTTCAGGAAAAGGGAAAATTTCTTCAAGAAAGTGAAGATTTAATCAAGTTTATCGGACTATGTTTAAATATGAGGCAGGATATTATATCGAATCTTTATATCGTGGATAGTCCCGAAGAGGTTTGGGAAAACAATGAACTCGAACGATTGTTCATAGATATGAAAAATTTATTTGATATTGATGTCCGTTACAGAGCACTTGAACATAAAATACAGATCATACAAGAGAGTGTAGAAATCATCGTTGATTTATCAAAAACCAGGAAATCGTTACGACTCGAAGTGACAATTGTCATACTGATTTTACTCGAAATATTTTTATCATTATCATCAATTTTCTTTAAATTTCCGCGTAGTTAGCATTACAATTATCATTAAGGAGACGACAAAATGACTAAAGCCGAACTCGTTAACATAGTAGCCGATAAAGCCAAGCTGCAACATAGACAAGCAGAGATTATTGTTAAGCTTGTATTTGATTTAATGACTGAGGCACTTAAACGTGACGATCGTATTGAGATAAGAGGTTTTGGAAGTTTTGTAAATCGCGAGTATGGAAGTTACAAAGGTCGAAATCCTAAAACTGGAGATGTAGTACAAGTCGCTCCTAAAAAAGTTCCGTTTTTCAAAGTGGGCAAAGAATTAAAAGAATTAGTCGATGTTTATAATCATCCAAGAGATGGTGTGGTCATTAAGCCATTACCTGAAGATGATGACGATAGTGATGAATAAAGCGAGTGCAACTCGGTAATAAACAAAAGGTGAAAAACTTTTTGTAGTAATTAATTTATTCAAGAAAAAGATTGCAATCAATCCTGAAAACAAACTTGCAAGAAATCCAACAAAAACAGCTTGTGCTTCTGTGCCACCATTTGAAATGAGCGCAAGAATATGTTTAATTTTAACCATTCCTGCTCCTGCAATGATTGGTGCTGATAATAAAAATGAAAATCGAAGTGCAGCAGGACGTGTAAAACCTAATAATAGAGCCGCTGTGATTGTAATGCCAGAGCGTGAAACACCTGGAATAATTGCCATCGCTTGAGCACAACCTATGATCATTGCTTCTTTGAGTTTAATTCCTAGTAATGGCCGTGTTTTTTTTCCAGAACGATCGGCTAATCCTAAAACAATTCCAAATGTTGCTAGTGTGATCGCAATAATAAGAGGTGATCTAAAAGTATTTTCTGCTTGTTTTTCAAGTAATAAACCTGCGATTGCTGCTGGAATACTTCCAAGAATAATCCATCTAAAGTCTACGGTCGCATGTTCGTTGTGATTGTGTTTGATTCCAAGCTTATGAAGAGCTTGACGAATAACATCAAGCCAATCTTTCCAAAATGCGATCAATATCGCAGTTAATGTGCCTAAATGTAAAGCAACGTCGTAAGCTAGCCCTGGATCTTGCCATTTTAGAAAAATAGGAACTAAAGTGAGATGTGCGGATGAACTGATTGGTAAAAATTCAGTAAGACCTTGTACGATTCCAAGAATAATAGACTGAATGAGACTCATGATTTCAGACTATTATTTAAATTTTTAATTATCAAATTATTAAATATTTTATTTATTCAGCATAATTACTTGATTGTGGTGGATGACTATTTAAGAATGCATCAGTCATTTCAGGTTCATTTTGAATTGTATTTCGAGAACTAATCTGTTTTATTTTTTCATTTTTTTTTGCATGTTTTTTTTTGGGTACTCTCTTTTTTGATGCAATTTTTCTATGTTTCTTAGAGTGTTTATGTTTTGCGATTTTCTTTTTATTTTCTATTTTAGAACTTTTTCCTTTATGACTTTTTGATTTTGCGTATGTACTTTCGGCACTAATAAATAACATTACCAGTGTCATGATCATTACTATTATTTTCATTTTATCCCCCTGTGATTACTAAATTTGAGAACTTGAGAAAGCAAATGGGTATTTCACAATGACAGCGCCACCTTTAGGATTCGGAAATGAAATCCTTGATAGCTCTGTGTTCATGCATTGATGCAAACTACCGTTGTTTAATTGTGATTTAACCACTTTAACATGTGTAGTGCTTCCTGATGTTTCGATGGTCCATTCCATGGTTAATTGACCTGCGAGTGATGCATTCTTCAAAAGTGCTTTTTCATAACAATATTGAAATTTTTGCATATTCTTTTCTAAGATTTTAAGAATTGCTGCATCCGATACTTTGCCCGAACCGCTGATTGAAAAGCTTGATCCTCCAAGTGAACTTCCCATGCCTTCGCCTGCATTTGGATCATAAAGTGCAGAAAGTGTAACTTTACCTTGAACATCATTTAACGCTTTTCCGCGTCCACCAGGAACTCCAGATATTCCTGAATCAGAACTGATGCCACGAGCAGATTTAGTGCTGATGACACCAGTTGCTGAGCCTGTACCGTTAGCGATTGAACTGAGTATCGTTTTATTAGATTTTGAGCCGACTGATGAAGCAGCTTCGATATTTTTATATTTTGTAGAAGAAGTTGGGTTGTTTAATACAATTGCATTTTTATTTGCAGTTGGTGCAGATAGAAAACTTAAAGATTTTGCTACATTTGCTTTGGCCAATGCGATTTCTTTAGCTTTAATTTGTGCAGGACTTGGTGAAGTCGCTTTTGGAGCTTGATCGATTTTTTGAACAACGGGTTTTGTAACTGCTTTTTGAACTACTTTAGGAGCAACTGCTTTTAATGGAGCAGGTGCAGGTTTTGGTACGTTTTTAACAATCTTTTTCATTTCCTTCTTTTTAGGAGATTTTTTTGGTTCTACTTTAGCTATTTTTTTCTCTACTATTTTTGGTTTTGGTGCTTCAACAATCTTTTTAGGTTCAATGACTTTTTTAGGTTCGATGATTTTCTTTTTTTCTTCAACTTTCTTAACAAGTAGAGTCGGTTTTTTAAGATCAACTGTTGTTGTAGAAAGTACGATCTTTTGTTCTTCTGGTTTAGAAAATTGAATAATGTTTAAGGTCGTCAATAAAAAGAATACAAAGCTTGCAACGAGTAGGGAAGTCCCCATTTTTTTAAAGAGAATTGTTTCTTGATCTATCTCTTCATTAGGTACGTTTTCTAAATTAGGTCTATCAGGATTGGCAACATTGTTTAATACCCACCACTGAGAGTCTAGATCAATGCGAACATGTTGAACTACATTTGCATCAATTTGGACGTGATGACCCCGGCGCAGGGTCATCACATCGTTTCCACCAATACAAACAGTTAGGTGGTCGTTAAAACTTTCAATCAATGAATTTTTACCATTTGAAGTAACTTTAAATGCTTTTTTATTTGATAATTTTGCAGTGTAAGATTCGTTCAGTTCTTTAAATTCGTGAATGTGTGAGCCGCTTCCTAAGCTTAAACATAGACTAGATTTTAAAATTCGAGCATCATTTGAATGGTTTGCTTGGAATACAGCTTTTGGTTTTGATACTGGATTGATCGTAAATGATATTTCTCCATTTGAGATTAACTCGCCTGAATCAATTTCATTTTGATTCAACTCAGATTCTTCTCCTGTAAAAAGATCTTTAATTATAAAACCAGATTGATTTGAAGACAATTCATATCGTTTAGGATTTCCGAAATAGAAAGGTTTATGAACATTCCAATATTTAACTACTTTTTCACCATTGGAGTGAATCGTTATAAATAGTTCTTGTTCATAAAGGCAGGAATTCATTTTCTGCTCATTCGTATCATTTAATTCTATCGCCGTTGTGCTCATATTATCCCCTGAAAATTTGTTAAACAACCCCGAGACTATATTATTCCGCTTTGATTACGACTAACTGTAAATCGACGTAACCACTGTTTGCAGCAGAAGCCATGACTGTTTTAATTGCTGAATAAGGTGCTTTTTCATCTGCTAATACAATGAGGTGAGAGTCTTTATTATCTGAACCACCTTTTTTTCTTTCTGCAAGCAAAGCATTCAAAATTTCATTTGAAACAGTGTTGCTTGGATTTGAAAGATCAACTGGTATTTCAAAATCACTGTATTTGATGATTGGTTTTTGATCTAATAAAACTGCATTTTGTAATATTTCTAATTTTGCAGCTTCTTTAATTTGTACTTCGTTTTGTGTAGAAATGCTTGGTAATGTCACGCCTTGGCTTGGAGAAATTGTCGCCAATCCGGTAGAAAAACTTTTCAATAAAAACACAAGAATAATTACAAAGATATCAGCCATCGATGTAATTTGAAGACTCATATCTGTATTTTCTTCTTCTGTTGTAATCAATTTTTTAATACCTTTAGACATTTTTATTCTCCCATTGTTACTTTTGGCATTACTTTCTTTAAATTTTCAACTGCTCCAATGACATCTTTGTATTGTACTTTTGGATCAGCATTAACATTGATTTCTTGCAGCTCAGGCCACTTTGTTTTTGCTTTTGAAATCAATGTTTTCATTTTATCGTAGTCCCATTTACCATCAGCTTTTGGTTCTAAGCTTATGATTTGTTCAGTTTTACCTGACATTTTAACACTTATTTTTTGATTGCCTTCGATCATGATTGACAAAGATCGAGGCGGTTCTTTTGGTAACTGTTGCTCTTCAGTGATTGGTGCCGTTGTTGCTACTTGAACATCAAGCATTTCTAGTGAAATAAATGATGCAGATACGAGCATGTAGGTAATCAACACAGTAAAGCAATCAATG
>CAZPTV010000108.1:0-6244 GCA_964589335.1 uncultured Bacteriovoracaceae bacterium | reverse complement strand
TTTTTTATCTGATCGTATTGGAAGAAAAAAAATAATGATGTGTGGAATGTTCATCGCTGCAATTACATATTATCCAATTTATTCTGCAATGATGTCTGCTTCTGGATATAATGCCGCAACACCTGAATTGGGTTCGCCAAATCCGAATGTTGTCGTATTAACATTGCTTGTCTTTGTTCAAGTGATCTATGTAACCATGGTCTATGGTCCCATCGCTGCATTTTTAGTAGAATTATTTCCAACGAAAATAAGATACACTTCGATGTCACTACCTTATCATATAGGTAATGGAGTTTTTGGTGGATTAGTACCGCTCATTGGCACATGGGCAGTTAGTAAGACTGGAGATTTGCATGCGGGTGTATTTTATCCAATCACAATTGCTCTGCTCACATTTTTTATTGGTAGTATTTTTATTAAAGAAACTTACAAACGAAAACTAACTGACTCATAATTCATGCGATGCGATAAAAGAATTAAATGACAAATGCAGTTATTAAGTTTAATTAAAATATATCAGGAGACCATATATGTTGATTAAATTCTTATTCGCTCTAATTCTAATTTTTAATAGTTCTGCGTTGCTAGCGAATCCGTTTGATTGCTATAAAACAGCAAAGAATGACCCTATTTTAAGTAAAGATTTAAATTCGATTGGAATCTTACGTTTATGTGCAGGTGTAGAAAATTCTTTAGAACCAATTGAATGTTATAAAAATGTTAAAAATGATAAATCAATTTCAGCAGATCTTGGAATCGATGGAATGATGATTTTATGTTCTAAAACTCCAGATTCTGAAGCAACAATCGCTTGTTATCAAAATGGAAAATCCGATGCATTGATTATGAAGTCATTAAACAAAATTGGCCTAATGAACCTTTGTTCAAGTGCGCCACAATACCATACGATTAGTCCGTAATTAAGGAGAAAAATGAAGACTTTAAATTTCACATTATTACTTTTATTTTTTGGAATAAATGCAATCGCAAATACCAAAGAAGTTCCACAATGTTGGAGTGAAGGTAAAGATAAAATAAAAGATGGTGGATTTATGATAACGGCGCTTATGGATGAAATTTCATTATCAAACTTTATTACGGTAGTTCAGTATAATGAAAAAACAAAATTGTTTGATTATCAAAAGCCGGATGCAAAATTTGGAATTTATGTTCAAAAATTAGATGTGACAGCTAAGGCACGTCAGCAGTTTCCAAGAGAGCATTTAAAAAACGAAGTAGAAAAAGAATTGATTGATTTGACAAATTTAAAAGGTGTTTATTTAGATTGCCAAATGATTAAAAAGACACGTTTGAATTAATTTAAATAATATCTCAATCCCAATTCTAAATCGAAAATCGCTGTTTCTTTGGCGGTAATAAATCCAAAGTCTCCGTAGAGATCGAACATGACTAATGGTAGCCGAGCCCCTGCTCCAAGGTAAATTCCCTTATCAAAACCATTAATGCTTGAAGAAGCACCTTGCCCATTGATTGATAACTTTGTATTCCAGTTATGAAAAGCAAGTCCTCCTTTAAAATTAATGAATTCAAGAAAATAAACTCGTGCTCCTAATCCAAATAGTGAATCATTAATTGTGGCTTCGATTTGAGAGGAATTTGAACTTGTATATTTTCCAGAGACTGACAATTTTTTATAAAAACCTTCTGCAGCAATAAAGCTTATTTTATAGCCTGCACTGACTCCAATGGCATGGCCCTTAAATGTATTTTTCGTTTGAGCCTCTTTAGAAGCTAAAGTCATAAAATCGTAATTAACTCCAAGATAGGGGTCGGCAAAAGCATTCATTGTGAAAAGTAGACTTAAAATTATAAATATTTTCATAGTTATCTTTTATCTCTTTTTCGATTAATAAAGTAGTCGGTAATTATTTCCTGCTTATAGTTTTTTGAATATACCTTGAAATTAGGGTTACTAGCTAAGTCATTATATTGCAGATATAATTATACTGAGGATGCGAATCGAAGTGAATAATCTAATTACCTTCATTATACTCTTTGTAAATTTAATTATTACAAATATGTCATTTGCACAAATGAATACGCGGTCGAATGCACAGTCCAATACACAACAAAAACAAAAAAATATTTTATTTATCGGTGATTCACAGACTGTTGGTGAATATGGCAACAGATTAGATAAAAATTTAAGATTAATAAATAATGCAAAAGTTACAACTTATGGGGTATGTGGTGCCTCTGCAGCAAATTATTTAAAAACACCATCTAGTAGTTGTGGGTATTTTCAGCATAATTCAGACGGAAAATTAGTTAAACCCGCTTGGGACAAAGTTTGTAAGTGCGTACCAAAACATACTGCTCCAAATATTGATAAACTTTTAGTTAACATGGATACAAATGTTTCAAGCAAAGTTAAAAAGCCTGACATTGTGATTATTTCATTGGGAAGTAATAGCGATAAAACTAAAGATTTTGGTAAATCAGTTAACAAAGCGCTGATGGAAAAAGTTCTTCAAAGTGGTGCTGAATGCGTTTGGGTTGGACCTCCTAAAACAAGAGAGAGAACAGCGGTTCGGTTATTAGGAGTATATGATGGAATCAATGAAGCAATTAAAGAGTTAAAATTAAAATATAATAAAACATGTAAATTTATAGACAGTCGTCCACACAAACCGCACGATCCTGTTAAAGAAAAAGATCAAATTCTAGAGTTAGGAGAATATGGGGTTGGTTCATATTATCCGAACGATGGTACGGGTGATGGAAAACATTTTACGGGAGTAACCAACGGAACAAAACTCGCCAGAGCTTGGGCTGATGGCGTGTTCGAAAAATTTTTAGAATTAGAGAAAATTCAAAAGCCCGATACATTTCAAAAAACACCTTGTGTGCATAATAAGCCAAAAGAAGATTGCGCCGAATGTGATCACGCAAATCCAAATTTATAGAAATTCCAATATTATAATAGAGAGTAATTTTTTTGTTTTGTAGAAATACATTATAGCCATTAGACGTTAATATCGTTTCTAGGTCCAATATATAAAGCCTCGTCAATTGTTATAAAACTTAAGTAAAAAAATCATCATTAAATACACGATATAATTAGGTTATTTAAATTTGACCCATCGCACAATCTAAGAGATAATTAAGACTCGAGGGACGTATGTTGAAACGGGGATATATTACATTTAATAGTAATATCACAAAACTAATCGCTTTAGTTTTTGTAACTGTTTTCACTGTATCTTGTTTTAGCAAAGGTAATTCTAAGTCTAGTGGTGGAGGGGCTTCAAGTTCCTCTTCATCGACGACAACTACAACTCCACAATCAGGTGATACTACAGCTCCTGCTGTTATTGCTTCGTGGGCGATGTCTTCACCGAATTCTGCCAGCACAAGTAATGATGCGACTCCAGTTGTATCTGGAAGCGGTGGTGAATCTGGAGCTACAGTAAAATTATATTCAAGTTCAAATTGCTCAACTGCTGTTCTGGGTTCAGGCACTGTTGCAGGTGACGGAACTTTTTCAATTTCAGCTTTTACAGTAAGTACACAGGGAGCAAACGCTTTTTATCATACAATAGAAGACGCAAGTGCAAATGTTTCAGCGTGTACGACAACTGGTTTAAGTTATACGTTTGATTCTGTAGCGCCTGGTGCTCCAACTAGTTTTACAATGAGTTCCCCAAATAGTGGTACTTATTCATCTGATGCAACACCAGCATTGTCGGGTACGGGTGGAGAAGCATCTGCAGTGATTAAAGTTTATTCGAATATTACTTGTACATCAGCTGTACTTCAAACGGGTACAGTTGCCGGAAACGGAACTTTTTCAATCACCGCATTTACTGTAGCTGGAGTTGGTGTGAAATCATTTTACTATACTATCGAAGACACTGTTGGAAACGTGAGTGCATGTATGAACCCTACATTGTCGTATACTTATGACAATGTTGCACCTACGGGCGGATCGATTACAGTCGCCGAAGTAACAAATACACAAGATATAACAGTAAATTTATCAGCAACTGAAACAGTATCAACGCCCGCTCTAATGTGTGTTGGAGAAACTGCAGATTGTTCAAGTTGTACTTATGAGACTTATGCAACTACAAAAGCAGTTACGCTTTCAAATGGAGTAGGAGTAAAAAATTTATCAGTAAAATTCAAAGATGCTGCTGCTAATGAGTCAGCCTGTTACACGACTTCAATTATATATGAACAAGTTACAGTAAGTCCCAGATATGAAGGTGCATCTAATTGGACACATTATGTAAAATCAGCGGATACAAGTATTGAATGTGATGGTTCAGAAGCAGAAGTTACAGACTGTATACATGCAGGAGATAAAAAACGCGTAACTACGACTGAAACATCATGCACTGGTTTATCGATGGTAGATAATTATGGTGTTTTTGATTGGTCTTGTTCTTTGGATCACGGTGTTGCGGTATTTGATTCTAGATTAAAAGAAGGAAAAGGAATTAAAGATGTCATAGATTTTACTGAGCCACAGTATTATGACTTTAAAGTTACGATGACGGGTGGAACCCCAGCAACCCAAGAAAGTTATGCCCGAGCTTGGTGGACTAATTCATTGAACGTGTTAACTGATTTTTCTTCTGAAGTTGAATTGTCCGAACAATCGATCTATCTAATTAATGGCAGTTATGAGTTTGTAAGTTTTAGAATTTCAACTGATCATGTGGCAATTGTTTCGAATATAGGTAAAGTACTAACTCATAAAAGAGATGTAGCGGTATGTGATCCTTCAAATGCATCCCCCGGGGCCGAGAGTTGTATGATTTATGCAAATCGCATGCATTTTTCCTGGATTGAAATTGATAACTTAATTGGTGACTTTGATTCAGATACAACAGCGTATGGAATTATTTTTTATCAAGGAAATTTTAATAAGGTTTTAAATACCTCAATGAGTCATATCAATAGATTCGGTTTATTCTTAAATGAATCAAATTATGGAACATTTAGTAAATTAAGAATTGCCGATGTGTATGGTGATGGAGCTGCTAAGGCAATTTATTTATTGGGCGCATGCGATAACAATCTTTTTAAAGATGTAAATATTTCAAATTCTTTGAATTCTGTATTTATAGATGCCGACGCTAGAAAAACATATATGCAAGGTTTAATTATTTCTGGGACTCGAGAAACACCAATTTATTCAACTTCTAGTTATAATCATTTTACTGCAGTTACAATTATGAATTCTCAGACGGGTTTTACATTAAAAGGAAATGCAGATAATATTATTCATAATCTAGCAAGTATAAATTCATATAATCTAAATGCATTTGAAATATCTAACAACAGTTCTAGCCACACACTTTCGCAAATGGCTATTGATAATACTGCAAATCTTACAATTAGTAATTCAGATAATATAAAATTTACTGGAGTACTAATGCTTACAAGTAACACTAATTGTTCTGTGTCGGGGGGAACTGATCCTGGATTAGTCAATGGAACCTGTGCAAATCAAGGACTATCGAATTCAGATAGAGAAGACTCAGATTTTTCAGGTGATTTTTTGGCTAAAGTTACAACGAATGATACTCAAAATACTTCTGATACTAATGGAGTATTTACTTATGATGATAATGTTTTTAATGATTTCTTAAATTTTGATAGCTTCTATAGAGCTATTGGTAAAAATAATGCAGCAGCATTTCCTGATCTCGTACATGCGAATAGATGTGAAGTTACAAGATCCTGTCAAATTTGGGATATGGCGCTTAAATCAAGCGGTAGTAAAATATTGAATAAAAGCGTGAATCCAAGTGCAGGGTCAAATGATGCATTTACAAACGGAGCCGCATGCCCTGCAGGTTTAACTGGAAATGATATTATTGCAAATTCTTCAAATGCAATTAAGTATCTTAAAAATGCAGTCGAAATCATTGGTGATGAATCTGGAAATGAAAATGGTATTTGTGAAGAAAATGAAACATGCATGTATACACCTAATTTTGGTGCATACCAAGGACATGGTTCGCTGGGAAGTTGTACATTTACCGATGGAACAATTGGTGGAATAACAATGAAAGGTTATTTATCTAACGGATATTAAATCGCGATATTGAACTTGAAATGAAGGACGTATGCTGAAACGAGGAAAATATACTTTAAATCATAATCTTACAAAACTAATTACTTTAGTTTTTATTTCAATCTTCACTGTTTCATGTTTTAGCAAAGGGAATTCAAAGTCGACCTCACGGCACAAGACACGCGCCGTCGAGAT
>CAZPTV010000107.1:0-6252 GCA_964589335.1 uncultured Bacteriovoracaceae bacterium | reverse complement strand
AGTCATGATGCAAAATGCTATTGAGTCTGTTTTGGAGCAAACAATAAAACCAGATTTAATGATTGTACTCGATAATGGGTCAATTGATGGCACAAAAGCTGCTCTGGTAGAACTATGTGCTGTAGCTGGTAAAAAAAACGTATCACTTACTGTGATTCGATCTGAATTAAATCTTGGTGCAAGTGGGGGGATGAAGTTTCTAATTGAAAAAGCTTTAGAAAAAAATCCAGATTGGATTTGGTTTGTTGACGATGATGCGGTTGCAGAGCAAACTGCTTTAGAAAAATTAATCCAATCTGAAAAATATCAAGATCAATCTGCTTATATTTTAACTTCTAAAATAGTAAATCAAGATGGGATATGGACATCAGAAAATAGGCCAGCACGATTTATTGAAAGTTCTTTTGATTTTCAAGGAATTGATGAAAATGAAATTCAAGGAAATAAACCAATTCAAGTCGATACAGGTGGATATTGCGGTTGGTTTGTTCGAAGTAAATGCTTTAGTGAGTTTGGTTTTCCAAAGGCAGAGTTATATTTCTGGTTCGATGATATCGAGTATGTTGTGCGCGTTAGTCGAAAGAAAAAAGTATATTTAATACCTGATTCAGTGATTCGGCACTTTGCAACAAGTCTAGTTCAATACGAGAAAAAATGGCCATTTTCTGGTCCATTACCAAAGATCCCATTGGAACATCTGCCGCGATATTTTTACTGGTATAGAAATTATCTTTGGTTTGCTCGCCAATGGATGAAGCCAACGCAATATTTTGTTTTTTGGGTGAAACACCTTGCGCGAGCCTTCTCGGCACCTGTATTGTTCCATCAAAAGAATATACTCATGCGATGGAAGATACTGGGTTGTGCTTTTATTGATGCGGCTATGGGCCGACTAGGAAAAAAAGAAGGATTATAATAAATGAAAGCAAAAACTATTTATACATGCCAAAATTGTGCATCTCAGTTTCCAAAATGGATGGGAAAATGCTCGGACTGTAATCAATGGAATACGCTTGTTGAAGAAACATACCGAGAAGACGTAGTGAATGAGACCGCGGCAAAGGGACATGCTGCATTTAGAAAAACCATTAAAGAAAATTCTGATGTCGATACACATCCTAAAAAATTAAGCGAAATTTCAGATCAAGAAACTTTTCGTATCAAAACGTCTTATAAAGAATTAGATCGTGCACTGGGTGGTGGAATCGTGCCAGGCAGTTTAGTTTTGATAGGTGGTGATCCTGGTATTGGTAAATCGACTATATTGTTACAAGCCTTTCATCATTGTGAAGAGTATCGAGATGGAGGTATTCTTTATGTTTCGGCTGAAGAAAGTGCGAGGCAAATAAAATTACGTGCATCGAGACTTGGTATTAAAGATGATTATATAATTGTGTATGCAGAAAATAATTTCGAATCAATTTTAGATCAAATTAAAAAAATAAAACCTAAGCTTGTTATTATTGATTCGATTCAAACAATATTTTCAGAGCAAATTCAGTCCGCGCCAGGAAGCGTGTCACAAGTAAGAGAATGTACAGCTCGTTTAATGATGCTTGCTAAGAATTTAGGCGTTGCAACTTTTATAGTAGGACATGTTACAAAAGAAGGGGCGATTGCAGGACCCAAGGTATTAGAGCACATGGTAGATACAGTTTTGTATTTCGAAGGCTCGACACAACATACTTATCGAATACTGCGAGCAGTTAAAAATAGATTTGGCTCAACAAATGAAATCGGTGTATTTGAAATGTCGTCGATGGGATTGAGAGAAGTTTCTAATCCTTCAGAAATATTTTTAGAAGAACGACCAAAAAATTCTTCAGGAACTATGGTTGTGTCAGCCATAGAAGGTTCGCGACCAATATTAGTTGAAGTACAAGCGTTAGTTAGCTCAAGTAACTTAGGTACTCCACGCCGTACAACATTGGGTATCGACCATAATAAGGTTTCTCTTTTAGTTGCAGTGATTGAGAAAAAACTTGGGTTGCCGCTTTATGGTCATGATTTATTTGTAAATGTTGCAGGAGGAATGCGTCTGGATGAGCCTGCTGCAGACTTAGGTGCAGCGTTAGCAATTATTAGTAGTTTCCGAAATAAACCACTTGATTCAAAAATGATTGCAATCGGTGAAGTTGGACTCATGGGAGAAGTTAGAAAAGTGACCCAATTAGATTTACGTTTAACTGAAGCTGAAAAACTTGGATTTAAAATCGCATTAGTTCCAACAGGGTCACTGGAATCATTAAAGAAAACTGGTTATAAATCTAAAAATATCGAAATTATTGGAATTGAAAATTTAGAAGATACTTTACGTTTTCTTTAAAATATTATTTTAATTTTGAAATTGCCCAATTCCATTTTTTAATAAACTCAAGACGGGCATCTTCTTGCATTGAAGGGTTGAAGATTTTATCTTTTTTCCATGATTTTTTAATGTCTGAAAGATTTTTCCAAATTCCAACTCCTAAACCCGCAGCAAATACTGCACCGAGGGCGGTTGTTTCAATCAGTTTAGGTCGTATTAAAGAACATCTCAGTATGTCAGATTGAAACTGCATGAGTAAATTATTTGAAGCTGCTCCACCATCAACATTTAATGACTTGAGTCGTTCACCTAAATCATTTTCCATTGCGATTAAAATATCGTTATTCATCAGTGCAATCCCTTCAAGCACCGCCCGTGCTAGATGCCCCCTTTGAGTGCCTCGAGTTATTCCAAAAAAACTTGCTCGTGCATTTGGAAGCCAGTGAGGTGCACCAATCCCGGCAAATGCGGGAACAAAGATAACTCCGTCAGATGATTGTACGGTTTTGGCTAGAGGTTCCACCTCAGAAGATTTTTTAAACATTTGCAAACCGTCTCTTAACCATTGAACAGAAGCTCCGGCAGTGAAAGCACCTCCCTCGAGTGCATATGTAATTTCGTTTTCAATTTTCCATGCAATGGTCGAAAGTAATCGGTGCTTTGATTTAATTATTTTTTTCCCTGTGTTTAATAAAATAAAAGAACCAGTTCCATAAGTGCACTTCGCGGTTCCTTCATCGAGGCACGCTTGACCTAAAAGGGCAGATTGTTGATCTCCGAGTATGCCATGAATTGGAATACCGTTTGGTAATCCAGGAATATTTTTTGTTAAGCCAAACAAATCAGTAGAAGAAAGAACTTTAGGCAAAATATGTGTTGGGATTTCAAAAAGTTTTAACAAATCATCATCCCAAAATGCATTTTGTAAATTAAACAACATTGTTCTTGATGCATTCGAGGGTTCGGTCACATGTGATTGTCCAGAAGTGAGTTTGTGCACGAGATAAGAATCGATAGTCCCGAATGCACAATCCTCTTTTTCTGCAGCAGCTTTTACTTGTAAGTTATTTTTTAGAGCCCATGAAATTTTACTTGCACTAAAGTAGGGGTCTAAAAGTAGACCTGTACGCGTTTGAATAAAAACTTCTTTTCCAGATTTTTTTAATGAATCACAATATTCTGCGGTCCTACGATCTTGCCAGACAATCGCATTGCATAGGGGCTTACCGGATTTTTTACTCCAAAAACATGACGTTTCGCGCTGATTGGTTATGCCAATTGCAGCAATTTGATTAACCAAGGATTTTTTTCCCGTGAGAACACCCTTGATTGCTTTTAAAGTAGAGTTCCAAATGTCATTCAAGTTGTGTTCCACCCAACCTGGTTTAGGATAGATTTGTCGGAACTCAATATTCTTCGATGCGAGAACTTTGAGATTTTTATTTACAAGAAGTGCGGTCGTTCCTGTCGTGCCTTGGTCGATTGCAAGTATTAGATTTTTTGTCATAGTAGGATTTTGATCATGAAGAATTTTTTTGGCAAGAGAACAGAGAAGATTTTTGATCTTGAAAATCTAGACATGGATAAACTTGCCCTTTATGTGCTGCCCCGATTCATTTTAGATGTGATTCGTAAGTATTTTAGACTAGACATTGAGGGTTTAGAATTTGTCCCCAAAAAAGGTCGCGCAATCATTTTACCAAATCATTCAGGTTGGACAGGGTTAGACGCAGTAATGATTGCAAATGAAATTTATAAGAGCAAACATCGAGTACCCAGAATTTTGGCGCATAAAGCATGGTTCATGGGTGATATTAAAGTACTGAGTGAAAAAGTTGGTTTTTCACAGGCCTCTACAGAAAATGCGATGAGGTTATTGAAGAAAAATAACCTAGTCATTCTCTTTCCAGAAGGAGAACAAGGTAATTTTAAACCCACATCTGAGCGGTATCATCTTCAAGAATTCAAACGTGGTTTTGTTCGCATGGCGATGGCAACAGGCGCTCCAATAATTCCAACCCTAGTTATTGGTGCTGAAGAATCAAATATTAATTTAGCACGATTAAAGCTTACAAAATATTTAAAGGGGAGCATTATTCCAATTCCATTAAACTTCATGCCACTGCCAGCGAAATGGAAAATAAAATTTTTAACTCCGATTACGCTTGAAGGATACTCAGCTAAAGATACTGAAAACACTGAATTGGTGCATGAAATTGCAAATGACATCAAAGCACGAATGCAAATTGCATTAGATCAAGAGTTAAAAGATAGAAAATTTGTATATTTTCCACCGAAATAATCTCTCACATCTAATTTTATTCTAATTCAGGAGGACGCTGACAGTCGGGACAAGCGGATGCAACCTCGATCGTAAGCTGCTTCCAAAGTTTTCCTATCCCTTTAAGGATGGTTCGATTTAAAACTGCATAAATACCCATGATTACGAATACAATTAAGACATATTCGACTAGTGTTTGACCGGATTTCTTTTTAACCGTATCTTTTTTTATTTTTTTACTCATGTATGATTATTCTACCATGAGAAAAGTAATATTTGGAGCTCTTATTGCGTTTATTCTAATTGCAGCAGCTGCAATCATTGAAAGAAATGTTCGCAATGGCAGAAAGATGAATGGGCGAGATTCAAATACTGAAATCAAAGCTTTAAATGCACAATTAAAGATTAAAAATTTTTCTGATGGAAAGATCGAACCTCTTTCACAGTTTAAAGATAATGTTGTTTTGATGAATTTTTGGGCTTCATGGTGCGAGGCATGTATGGTCGAAATGCCAAGTTTAATCGCGCTGCAAGAGAAGTTTAAAAATACTGCCTTTAAATTAGTTTTGATTGATGTCGATGAAAATCCTGAAAAAGTTATTCCAAGTATTATTGATAAGTTTAAAATTACATCCGCTATTTACGGGGATGTTGAAGAAAATTTAGCACGCGATTTCGGAGTGGCTGCAATTCCATTTTCTGCCTTTATCGAAAAAGGTTTAAAATTAAAATGGGTTGAGAGTGGTGACCGGGATTGGATGAATGCAGAAGTAATTAATGAAGTTGAAAAAGCTCTAAAAGAATAATTACAAAACTTGTGAACAAAGACCGGAGTGTGCAATGTTCTGTATGAGGCAGGCATAGCTTTGAATATTAAATATTGAAATTTTTGGCTTCATTCCGATTTTTAAAAATCCTTGGGAATCATGTAAATTCAGTGCTTTTGCCCCACCATACGTTGTTGCCGCAAAGGCTTCGGCAGGTGTCATTCCCATTTGTAAGCAAGCAAGGCTCATAATAAAAGGTAAGTTATAAGTTGGACAAGAACCAGGGTTGTAATCTGATGCTAACGCCATACAAACTTGTGAACGCCTCATTTTTTCAATATCAGCATAAGGAAGCCCCAAATAAAATGCTGTACCCGGAAGCAGAACCGCCACAACACCGCGTTTACCCATTTTTTGTAATCCGAGTTCATTGGCTTTTAAAAGATGATCCGCAGAAAGAGCGCCAAGTTCTGCCGCAAGAGTTGCGCCGCCTGTATCTGCTAATTCGTCAGCATGTAATTTAATGTCAAATCCCAAGCGATTTGCGTGCGATAGAATTCTACTGGTTTGTGATTTCGTAAAATATCCTTGATCAAAAAAAACGTCTACAGCATCAGCTAGGGATTGTTTTTTTACAAGAGGAAGCATTTTCTCAGCAACTTCAATTGCATAGTTCACTTTTTCTCTTGAATTCGTTGCTTCAGGAGGAAATGCATGAGCTCCAAGAAATGTTGATTTAACAATGAGTGATTTAGAAAATTCTTTTTTAATTTTTTTAATAACTTTTAAGCATTTTTCTTCGGTTTTCCAATTTAGACCATAACCTGATTTAATTTCTACATAAAAGTACAGAATTAGCTCCTCCATATGTTAGCCATATTGCTATCACTTCTATA
>CAZPTV010000106.1:0-6274 GCA_964589335.1 uncultured Bacteriovoracaceae bacterium | reverse complement strand
TGGGGGCGGTGATTCGGAGGGCTTGATAAGCTTCTCTGGTTGCGCCCGGATTAACTTTCCGGATCTTAAAGTTTCTCTTTTCGGGTACTCCGGTCGTAGCTGAATAGAGCCCTTGCCATTTTGCCTACAAACTGCATGGAAGATTCCTTTTAGCGGATTTGAAGTGTTGGCTTTTACCCTTGCACATAACGGTTTTGGGCTTGGCGTACGTACGGGATTTCAGGGCACAATACTGTCAACCCAGCACTAAAGATAAATTGAAAAACTGCAATAGAGTTTAAGCACTTCACCCCGTATGACGCAAAACTACTGTTGGCAGCTGGCGTTCTTGTCCACCGTGTCTGTATGTCTCTGTATGATTGAGTTTTAGCTGTCATTGTCCGAGAGTTTACTTGTCTGTTTGTGTCGGGTTGTGCAATGGAGTGTTTTAGTTTTTTTCTAAAAGCGAGGGAGAAAAAATTTTGAAATTCTTCTTGGGTAGGGGCAGACACACTCTTACCGCATTTTTGGTCTGTGCGTTGGCTTGTGCGAATGCGGTATGTGTATGACTGCTGCATGGGCTTTTAAATTATGCCTAGTTCTTTCAATATGTCACTTTTAAATTTACTGAATGGTCGGTTAATAAAATTGATTTCATCATATTCCGTTCCGAAAACAATACGATACAAGTCCTCCTTAGAAACTATGACGTCTTTCAATAAATTGGATTTAAGAATTGACAAATACCTGTCGGAGAAATATTGTTTTGTCCTTAACAAGTCTAAAAGTTCTCCAGTATGAGAATTATAGACTTCTTCAATTGCAAAGGCATTAACTGTATTTTTAGCTTTTGAAGGGTCAGGAGTAACAACCTTTACCTTTAAACCAGATTTTATTTTGTCAGAATATTTATAAGTAAATCTAACATCACTTAAAACATTGTCAAGATATGGATGGGAATAGTCATTCAATGTCATTTTATGAGTTCCCTTGATACTTGAGTTACAAATTGAACAACTTGGAATCAAATTATAAAATGATACAGCCAAAATTGGATGACTTGCTTTGTCAAAGTAGTGGTCAAATTGAGGACGAGTTAACTTTTTGCCATCATCCTTTATTACAGTATTTGTATAGTTACGATTGCAGTATGTGCAAGTTCTTACGTCTAGAGATTCAGCGAGTTGATATGCATCAAATCTTGATTCAGCATGTGTAATGAATAGCTTATAGTTGAAAACATATTCAATGGCTGTTTTAAAATCAGGAATATTATCAATAAACGGTTTTAAGTAATCGCTGATTTCAATAAGTTTATCAGGTTTGCCAATTATTATATCATCAAGATTGTCTATGACATGAAGGTCAAATAAACGCATAACCATAGGGTTATTTACGTTTGCTCGAGGTCCAATCCAGTCAATTCTTTGCAGGACAAAGTCAAGCATCCCTTTATGAAAAGTTCGTCTAGCTTTAATAAACTTTGGACTATTTGGATTGAGATACAGCATTATTCATCTAATCTTTTTCTAAGTTCTTGAAGTTTCTTAATTTGTTCATCTATCACATCTGCTTGAAAATTTTCATTCGTTTTATCATCATACATTTCAGCCAATTTCCTCTGAACAATTGGCTCGTCAATCATTTTGATGAGTTTTTTGTAATAGGTTTTTCTTTCCAGATTATCCTTATTATTAAGCCATTTTATGGTTTCTTGTATCTTATAAAATGCAAAATTTCCGATTAGGGATTCTTCAATAAAAAACGAATCTGCGATTAGGTCTGAAATATTTGCACCAAATGTTTTTAGTGGTCTTCTTTTGTTGTTAAAATCAAGTATTCTTGAAGGACTGCTATAATCTTGTCTTTCTATATAAATCACATTTGTATTTGGCAGGTCTGAAAGTGTGATTGGGTCGTGAGTGGTGAAAATTATTTCAATTGTTGGTTTGTTTTCAAGCTCATCGAAAAAGTAAGGTAAAATAGACAGAAGTGCTTTTACATATTTTTTCTTCCATGTAATATGAATTGTTAGGTCTGCTTCATCGAGCAACAAGATGTAATGGTCACTTAACTTCCTGTATTTTAACTCTTTTAGATTGGTATTCAGAAAATCATAAATCCTTGAGAAGAAATTCAGCAATGCTCCTTCACCTGAACTCATTCTCCTTTTGAAAGGCATGTAATTAATAAATTCCTCGATTTTCTCTCTGTCTGCAATGGTTAACTCATCCTTATTCTTATAGAATTTTGCATAATAGCTATTTAATTCATTTAGGAACAGTCTTTGAAGTTTTAAAATTTCAATTGCATCTTCAGTAGATGTTTTCAATGTTGTATTTGAAACTGAATCCTCTTTGTCTGCTTTTTCAATTGCTGAATATATTTTCTCTAAAAAGATTCTTATAACATATTCATTGAAAATGCTTTGAGATTTCGAATCGATTAGCTTTATCCTACTATGTTTTAAGAATAATAATAGGGTATCAGAAGCTGATGCTATTTCAATTTGTTCTTTTAATTCATCATATGGGAAAAAACCTTCGTGGAGGAAAGAATTTCTTCTTTCCATTTGGCGGTTTAATAGTGATAATATACATTTAATAACATTACGCTTTAAAATGTATTGATGAACCTGTGGTTGAGTTGCACCTTTGTCTCTGTATATATGCCATTCCGAACTTTCTTTTTCAGCTTTTTCTTCGATAGTTTTTAAAATAGGTCTGAGTTGATATGGTGTGTTCCAATCTTTTTCTCTAACGTTGTAACCTCTAAAGTGCAATATTGGCTCATAATGTCCTTGAAGTTCGAACAAGTCGCTAAAGATTTGTTTGCGAACTAAATCTGAACTCAAGAACGTAATTTGGCGAATGGAATTTTTGAATAGTAATTCTTGTGATGCAGAATAAGGCCATCCACTTTCGTTTGTGTCCTTATCCCAAAACTCTTTTAAATCTTCTTCTACAATCTTATCAAATGATATGTCATGATTATCCACATCATCAAAGTTGGGATTGTATTTGTAGTCGTAGTGAGGAGAATAGTAAAGCGTTTGAGGGTTCTTTGATACTCCTTTTTTCAATTCAATTTCGTAAGTATTACGACTTGTCGTTTCATGTAGAAAGATTTTCTTGAAGTTATTTCTAAGAATAAGTGGATGTTTTCCATCAACTTCAACTAAAAAAAGTGAATTTGATTGAGGTAAAGCATATTCATGCTCAATGAATTCACTCCTGATAATATCAAGAAGAGTTGATTTACCGGCACCATTTTGCCCAACAATAGCTGTTAAGTTGGTTACTTTACTTTGAAGGTCAGTAAGATTGAAAAAGTCAGGAATGAATTTTTCATTTTCGGTTCGTCTGACAATGATGTTGTTATCGACATTTTCGAATTCGTAAAAGTATTGACCGCCAAAATTTATTGTTTGTGGCTCTTTGAATAAGTATTCATGGTCTTCTATGTAAATTGCTGCTAATCTCATTTCCCATATTTTACCTGCGGCTCAGCTGCCATGAATAATTGTTCTTTTGCTTCGCTTTTTACTTTCACTTGTCCGTTCATTAGCATGGGCAATAGAAAGTCGCGAAGTTCTATGAGTTCTTGGTTTTCTCTGCTTCTAGACAACCTGAGTTCAAGTCATATATGCAACACCAAAGATAAAAAGACACCCCATAGACCATAGGGCCCAGGGGTGCTTTTTTTATCTGAGAAGCTGAATCTTTGGATTGCTTATGTCTCAAAATCACAGCCAGCTCAACCAGGCTCAAAGATGCCAAATTGAAGCCCTTTGCCAATCGGGAAACAGTCAACGGGAGATTGCATCCATACTAGGAGTAGCTCCTTCGACAATCTGCAGGGAATTGAAAAGACATATACCAAAACGGGGAATCGGTGCAGGTCAGTATCGTTCCGAACAAGGTAAATCAAAAAGATTGAAAATAGTGAGAATTTGTTATACTTGCTGTCCAGATAACAATGAAAGACAAAGATACCAGATTAAAAAATGTAATAAAAGTCCTTGAAGGTCTCCCTGAACATAGGTTGCTCTGGGTAGAGAAAGTGACTGATATTCTAAATTGTCCACATACTTTTGTCCTGAATGATGAATCGTTTATGACGGAAGATTGGTGTTTGTCATTTGGTGATGCTTTGATGATACATCATGCATTCTCTAATGAACCTTTTACCAAAGATAAATTTGAACATGCGTTAGTGAATACTGCGAAAATGGTCGAAATTAAAGCCAACTTTGCACCTCGAGGAAACAGGGGACATGATATTGAAATAGATTCAACAAGGATCAGTTTAAAAACTCAAGCAGATAAAGGCATTAAAAGAGATTTAATTTGGATTAGTAAGTACATGGAACTAGGAAAGGGTGAATGGACAGATAAATCAGAACAATTAACAGGTTTAGTTAAGATGTTTCTCGATCATTTGGAGGAATCTGACAAAATTCTTATCCTTCGATGCTTAGATAAGCAACCAATTTGGCACTATGAACTCATTGAAATAACGAAAGGCGTTTTAAAACGATCCGAGACCGGTCAACTCAAAATGATGATGGAAAGTAAACAAATGCCAAAACCAGGCTATTGCACAGTATTATCACCTGAAAACAAAATTGATTTTCAACTTTATTTCGATGGTGGTACTGAGCGAAAACTGCAAGTTAAGGGTTTAAGAAAAGATCTATGTCGAGTTATTGCTGAATGGACTTTTGAGCCTACGGCCTCAACCGAAAATTAATGGCTTTTGCAATCCTTGCAAACGCTTTTTTGCCAGTTGTGCATAGTCTAAGTTTAGTTCTACACCAGTTGATAGGCGACCAAGTCTGCTTGACTCTAGACATACAGTTCCTGCGCCAAGAAATGGATCAAATACAATATCACCAAGTTTAGATCCGGATAAAATGCACGGTCTAATTAAAGAGGTTGGAAAGGTGGCGAAGTGAGCGCCGTTGTATGCTTCTGTATTTATAGACCAAACAGTCCTTTTGTTCTTTTTCCCATTTCCATCCTTTGTTTCTTCAAGGGTCGCTTCCTGATTAAAATAGTATCTTTCAGATTTTGTCATCAAGAAAAGATATTCATGGCTAACAGTAAAGCGATCTTTTACACTTTCGGGTTGACAATTAGGTTTGTTCCAAATGATGTCATTTCTAAGATACCACCCATCTTTTTGACACTCCAAAGCCATCATCCAAGCTACACCAATTAAATCCTTTTTCTTTAAGCCCTTCGGAGTATCAGGTCGATAAGACATTCCTCTGCCTTTATTCTTATCATCATCCTGTCGCCATTTCCGGCCTCCCGAGGTATAGGTGTTTCCGATGTTAAGCCAAAACACACCATCTGGTTTTAAAATTCGCTTTACTTCAGAAAATATGGCAACCAATGTTGATATATATTCATCCAATTCGGGTTCGGCACCAATTTGATTCTTTACACCATAATCACGAACGCCCCAATAAGGTGGTGATGTAATTACACATTGCACTGAATCAGATGGAACATTTTTTATAATATTTCTGATATCACCATTAATAATAGTTATTGGGTTTTCATAAGTAGGTTCGAGATACGTATTGTAGATCATAAGTTGGGGAAAGTTGAAGCACAAGTATAGTAATTTCTAACGCATGCGAAAAAATTATTTATTAACATTTCGTGGTCTTCCTCGGGTTCTTTTTGAACTCGCAATGTATTTTTTGATTTCGGATCCCAAAATAATATGGTCTCGCCCAATTTTTTTAGCTTGAATTATATTGTCGTTTATTAATTGACGTATTCTCGAGGGAGTTACAGCCAACATTTCGGCTGCTTGCTGAGTGTTATAAAAGGTAAAAGTTGAGTCTTTCATTAAATCAATTATGAAATTGTTTTTTACAAAAATACAATTTCATTTATATCAAGAAGACCCATTACGCTTACCATTAAAGCTCAAATAGACGAAGGATTACTTCGTTTTATTTGTCTCGATTCTTTGATTATACTCGGATATCCAAACAAAGGGGCCACTTGGCGAAATGCGTATTAGTCATCAAGCTTTTTCATGTTGTCTGGTGAAAGCGAAGGATTGACGATTCATTGAAATCTCTTTTGAAGAAGTTTAAAGAACAACTACCTAGTGGGGAGGGGGGGTAACCAGGAGAACACCGAAACAAGGCGCCGGCAAATTCGCTGCGCCTCAACTTTTAAATTTAAGAATCAACTCTTTACGACAACCAAACACCCGAACTGACATCCGTCATTCAAACCCAATCCATTCATTTCCTATCCTTGCAGCCTAA
>CAZPTV010000105.1:0-6285 GCA_964589335.1 uncultured Bacteriovoracaceae bacterium | reverse complement strand
CAATGAATTCAGTGATCAAATGAGAACACAAAATCCGTTCTCAGAAATGAATTCAATACACGTTAAAAAATTAGTTGCTGAAGCCATTAATGATCTTCCCGAGAAACAAAGATTAGTACTTTCATTATATTATTATGAAGATTTAAATCTTAAAGAAATCGGTAAAGTACTTGATGTTACTGAATCACGAGTTTCACAATTACACACACAGGCGATTTTAAAATTAAAAGCTAGACTTAAAGGACATTTCGACGAACTTCAGTCGATGTTTGTATAAAGAAGGGCAATGGATCATGAAAGAGGAACTAGTTTCGCTTGCATCTGATTTAGGTTTTGAGCGAAAAAAGTTCGTCCAAGCAATTCACGGTCTGCAAAAAGAGATAACGAATAAGTTATCAAATACTAGAATACGTAGTGAATTAATGCCAATCATTAAACACCTTGAAACTTTAATCCATAGTTCTGAACGTATAAATACTATTTCAAATACATTAGAAATAGAAATGATTCGTGAAAACCTGGTTTCTTTAGATTCGTATATTAAAAATATTCGAGACAAGGCAAAAAGAATTTCTGAGCAATATAATAAAAAAATTCAATTTGTTATTCAAGAAAACAAGAGTGAGTGTGACGATGGGATTCTGAAAATGTTTGAACCCGTTCTTATTGAAATGCTTCATCCAATGATTGAATATGGAATTGAAAGTGAAAAAGAAAGAAAGGCTCGTGGTAAAAAAGAAACATCTTTTATTGAAATTTCTACAAAATCAGTTTCTGGTGGAGTTCAAATAAGAATTTTAATGGATGGAAATGGAATTTTGCCGCCACATATCGAAAAGTTTAATTCTACTTTATCTGAAATAGGAATACGTGCAAAATTTGACGGTAAACCTGGACAATGGAGTGTATTTACGTTTTCTATTCCTAAGCATTCAGGGCCTATTAAAATTTTACCCATTCAAATCAATGGTGCATTTTATTGTATTCCGGGTTTCTCTGTCGTTGATATAAAAAATCACAAAATGATTATGGTTAGCTATGGGTTTGATTCAATAAATTTATCGGTGAACGATATTTTAGATCCTTTTGAAGCATATTTGAAAAAACTACCTCAAGAGCTCAATGCAGGAAACAAATATATTGGTTTGGTATTACATTCAGTTAAAAATGAAGACATATTAAGTCTTGTTCTGAATCCAGCAGCAGTTCAGAAATTGAATGAGAGGCTTAAATGAAAACTAGTCTGCAGTTAAAATTTACAATCAGTGCGCTGATATTAATTCTACTGGGTTTTTCTTCAACCACTATTTCACTAATCTATTTTTATAATTATAAAAATGAATCGACAAAGCTATTGTCTGGCGATCAACGATTAACATTATCTGGAATCCTGCTCGAGAGTAAAGTTAAAGCACTTGATGCAATGCTCGAAAGTACAGTGTATAACGAAGAAGGAAATGAGCTCTACCGTTCGAAATTAAAAGAAATATTAGACGAATATTATAATATTTCTGAAAAAAATATTAAAGATTCTGCAATTGAAGATTCAAAACAATCTCCTGCAGATGGGTTTGTAAGTTATCGAAATATAAAAACGACTGTTTTTAATATGTATCGTGAGTCTTGGCAGAATAAATGGATGACGATTGCACACACAATGGGTCAAATTCTAAATGATATGGATAATATGCCATATACGAAAGGCGATAAAGTAGTACTCAGTATAATGCCTAAATTAAATCAATTGATACAGTTTGTAGGTCAGTCATTATTAAGTAATACTACAAAACTTGATATCATAAATAGAATTAACGGAATTAAATCAGAACTTCAAAAATTTAATGATGGATTTGAAAAATCACAAAAAATATTAGTGGTTCGAAAAAATCTGTTAAAACTTTTGTCTGATAATATTAAGATCTACAATGAAAAACAATCGAAGCATTTTCAAGGGTTTTTAAATGGAAGCCACAATGGATTTTTATTTGCACTTCTATTTTGCTGCTCAATTTTTATTATTGCGCTTATGTCATTCTATTTTAGCAGTAAAAAGCATTATGAATTAATTAAATCTACTAGTGCTAATTGGTTAAAGCAATTTGGAAGTTGGATCGGTCCCACTGGAACTCCACATTCAAACGAAATAATAAAAGAAAATACGACACCTGTAGAGTGGTCTGAGGTTTATGATTTAACCGACCAAGTCATTAAAAAAGTAAATCAACTTAGAAAAGAAGATCTAGTTATTAAAAAAAGCGTGAGCCAGCCATTTGTTTTAATTAATAAATCACAAAGAAAGGCCGTATATTGGAACTCTGCTTTTAGTTTATTAGCAAAAACAAGATCCTCAGAAGAAATGGGAGCGACCGCATATTCCAATTTAGTTCGATTTACAGATGTGCAAGGAAAGGTTTTAGATATTGTAGAAAAATGTATCATTGAAGATAAAGAGGTCGTGCAATTAGCTTTAACAAAAATAGGAAGCGATCAAGTTGCAACTCAAGTGACCTGTTTACCAGTAAGTGCAAATAATCAGGACGAACATGATTATATTTATCTTCAAATCAGAGATCTTCGAGATGAAAATAAAAGATTAGAATCAGAGTTGGATCGTCAATTAGAAAATATCCGCATTGCTACAGAATGTATTAAAAATCGTGCACCTTTAAATGCTCCGGCATCTGGAACAAGAAAATCTGTTCACGATGTTATGAAAGCTTTAACTGATATAATCTCTGAAATCAGAGATTCCGATTCAATGCGTAGATATGAAATAGAAAAACTATGGAAATATTTAGAAAAAGAAGGAACATTAAAGCAAAATTTAAAATCAAAATTAGATGAATTTAAAAATGAAATCTCTAAAATTATAAGCAATATCGCCGATTTGAAAGTAGGTATTGAGAGGGTTAAAAATTCAGCCGGAGAAGTAAGGTCAGAAGACTTAAGACTTCAAAATCAATACCATCAGATTGAAAGTAGTTCAAAGCAACTTACTACAGTTATAGAATCGACGAAGTCTAAACTATCTCAAACATTAGTTGAATTTGAAAAAATTGAAAATATTGCTTCTACGGTTCTGAATGGCGACAAATCAATTCGTCAATTATTACAAAAAGCGACATTATTAAATCTTAATAATTCGATTATTGAATCAAAAGTTAAAGGAAGTGGTTCTGCAAACATAAGCCCTGAAAACTTGATGATGATCACTGATAATTTAAATCAGATAATGTTTCAGTTCAGTAAGACATATCAAATGGTGCATACATCTATTGATGAAATAAAAAAAATATATTCAATTTCTGGAACAAAAATTAAAAATAATATTAAATTGTCATCAGACATTATACACCAAAACTCTGAATTTATTATTGATGTAGAAAATATAGCTGCAGAGGTTGACCAACACCGACAGGCAGTCGTAGCACTTGAAACACGATTAGAAAGTTTTGAATTAGAAGTTGATAAAACAATTAAGAACATTGCTAGTATTGATTTAAAAAATGATAAACTGATTCAGATTTCTGAAATCTGTAATCAATTAAATGAGAAAATTGGTGGAAATCTAGATCAACTCGAAGCCAATACCGTCTTAAGCCAATCAAATACTTGAGTTTCTAGTTCATTCAAATCTGAATTATTAATAATAACCCATTTTGCATTTTTCTTTTTAATTTCTTGATCCATTTGTGTTCGAATAATATTTAATGCACTTTCTTTAGTAAGCTTTGAGTTTCTTTTTAGAAGTCTTTCAAGTTGCAAAGATTCATTACAAGAAATAACCAATACGTCTTTAATTTCTTTTGGTACACCTGATTCAAAGAGGAGTGGGGCTTCATAAATTACAATTTTATGTCCTGTTTGAATTAAATCCTTTGCCTTTGCAAGGGCTAGTTTACGGACGATTGGATGTAAAATTGATTCCAGTCTGGTTCGTTTATTCGAATCCTTAAAAATGATATCGCGGATGGTATTTTTATCTATGGTACTGAACTCATTTTTAATTTTTTGCTGTGTTTCGAGTGAAAGGGAATCGTTTGATGTATAAAGTTCGTCTACTAATTGGTCGGCATCAATTACTGGAATGCCTTTTGAACGCAGTAAAGTTGCAACTTGGCTTTTTCCACAAGCAATATTTCCTGTTAAGCCAATGATGATGCCCTGCTTTTTCATAAAAAAATCGTAACGCGTTCTTTTTGAAAATGCTATAGTAGACTCATGATCAAAAATGAGGATGTTATTTTTAAAAAACTAACGGGTGATGAAAAAAAGAAAATTGATTTGATGGCTCCGAGTATGGCATTAGCAGTGGGTTTAGTGGCAAGACTGAGAGGAAATGAAGGGTGTCCATGGGATCGTGAGCAAACACATCTAACATTAAGACCCTATTTAATAGAAGAAGCATATGAAGTACTTGATGTCTTAGACCAAGAACTCATCGATCAAAATAAATTAAAAGAAGAACTTGGTGATTTATTATTGCAAATATTATTACATAGTCGATTAAGCGAAGAAGAAGGATCCTTTCATTTTGGGGACGTTTGTTCTTCGATGGTTGAAAAGCTAGTATCGCGACATCCACATGTATTTGGCGATACAAAAGTAAAAGGTAGTGATGAAGTTTTAAAAAACTGGGAAAGTTTAAAGAAAAAAGAAGGAAAAAAAAGATTACTCGAAGGTTTACCTAAAAACTTACCTTCACTCCAACGTGCTGCAAGAATAGGAGAAAAGGCAAATCGTATCGGCTTTGATTGGAAAGATTGGAAAGGTTCTATGAGTAAAGTGGATGAAGAACTTTCTGAGTTAAAAGAATCGATTAATCAATCAATTGATCAAGATGGCAAAGTGAATAGCAATCAACATATCGAAGAAGAGTTGGGCGATTTATTTTTTTCGCTTTGTAATTTAGCAAGGTTCTTAAAAATCACACCCGAAGACGCTCACCGCAAAGCGATTAGTAAATTTGAAAAACGATTTTCAAAAATTGAGGATCATTTTGAAAATATCGGCAAAGACATTCATACCGCTACATTAGAGGAGCTCGATGAGGTCTGGGAAAAAATTAAAAAACAATTTTAATTAATCTTAAATTTCAAGAGCTAATCTAGCGACATAACGTCTGTCTTCTAACATACCTGCATTGGTTCCAATTTCTTCGCCATAAGTCGCGATGTCCAGTTTTAAGACAGGTAAGTTAAAGCCAACTCCTGCAGTGTAATAGCCTTGGTTGAGGCCTGCGCGAAGAGATAAAAATTTAAGTAGTCTAGTTTCAACTCCTGCGTGAACTCTTTTCCAATTTGAAATTGGTTGGTTGTAAGCCCCCATGTTTTGTACTTCAATCGATGCTTTGTTATCTTGAAGCAATAGCAGATCGTCAAAATCAAACCGTAATCCAAAGTTCGCATTGGTATAGTTTTTTGGTGGAGTTGCATTGATTTTTTTAACTACGGTTTTGAATGCTAAATCGTAGTTACTTGCAGCTACGTTATTGATTGATGCGCCTACAGAAAAACGTACGATAGGTAATTCTAAAGGAATTTTATAATAACCGCCTATATCGCCATCAATGCCCATTCCTTGTCCACCAATTTCAGATACAGCTAATTTTTTTCCACTCAAGAAGTCAGTTGGTTTAAAGATTCGATCTGCGCCAATTCTATAAATTGCTCTTAAATTAATACCAACCATTAAAGAACCATCCATGAATTTTCTTGCAAAGCCCGCTGCAGGTCCTGCATCGACTAATCCTTGAAAATCCAAGTCAATATTGGTTCTAAAATGAATATTAGACATTTGATTGATAAATAGTCCAAACGCAAATGAGTTATTTGCACTAAAGAAATGTGGTATATAAACACCAGTTACGTTTGAAACTCTTTCGTGTTCGTTGTGACCAATAATTCCGGAGTCTGCAACTTTTGCAATCATGTCTCCACCGCTAGCACTTCCAAAGCTGCTTAATTTGCTTACATCAGAAATGATATGAGTGTTTGCTTCGCCCGTAATGTTAATGATTGAAACTTTCCAAGTTTCAGGAATTGCATGGAGTGCTGGATTTCCAAACAGTGCCTCATCATACATTCCAGTTGTTGTAACCACACCGCCCATACCAAGACTTCTTGAGCCTCTGTATTGACGAATAATTTCACCAGCAAAACTTTGAGCGGCTACGAAGTTGAATATAATGAGTGTTAAAATTATTTTATTCATATTTAGTTTCCTTAGTTTGATATAAAAAATTAATCAGCAAAAAATTGATAATAAACCATGCAACGGGTTGCT
>CAZPTV010000104.1:0-6316 GCA_964589335.1 uncultured Bacteriovoracaceae bacterium | reverse complement strand
ATTTGATTTACTTGTGTATTCACAAATCTTTTTTGAATTATTCAATACGGTAGAGTCGATTTGTTGTTTTCCTATTTTTGTTTGATTTGAGAGTTCGCTTTGTATTTCGTCATTTCTCACTTGAAATATCTTTTTATGGTTCTCGTTAATTGCTTTTTGTTGGCTTTGAAATTCATTGGTAAGATCTTCTTTCATTTTATTTAAAGTCGAGTCATGTTCAGAATATTGTTTCATTTTTGACTCTTCAAATTGTTTGTTTTTATTCATGTAGGCTAAACGATTTAAGTGTTCTTGTGTTTTTTGATCTTTTTCAAGTTGAGTCATTTTTGCTTGAGAACGAAATTCTCTATCCAATGTTTTACGATGGTTTTCTTTTTCTAACTCGTGAAGCTGTTCGTCGTAGAATTCTCGAGTGCTACGAACTTGCTTTTGACCACGCGCTATTTCACCTTGAACAGATTCTTTTTGTTTGAAATGTAGTGAGTCTAGGTCGGTTTCATATTGTTCACGAACATTATTTTGTACTTTATTTTCAGTATTAATTAAGTGTTCGAGTTTTCGCTTTGAGATTTCTTTTGCAACGGCTTCTTGCTGTTCTAATGATAGGGTAGCCATGTCACGTTCGCGTTTAACTTTATTGATTTCATTTTTACTATATTCTAATTCCTTTTGTTTTTCTTTTTGAGCATCAGTCCTAAGCTCGCTTAGCTTTCTTGAGTTGTTTTCGCGAAATTCTTTAAGTTTTTCATTTTGTTTGCGCATGACCTGATCGGATTCGTTTTCAAGTTCTTCAATTTTATTTTTATAATTCTCTTCATGAGAGCGAGAGGCATTGCGGCTTGCATCGATATGTCTTTTTTGTAGTTGCTCACGTTGACCGTCTAATTCTTTAGAATATCGAGAGAGTTGGTTAGCTTTTTCTTGAAGTTTTTTACTGGCTTCATCGTTGAATTTTGCTGATTCTTCCTGATATTCCTTAGAGCGGGTTGCATAACCTTCTTGTGCTCTTATGACTTTTGATTCTGAATGTTTTCGTGCTTCTTCAATTTCTTTCGATTCTGATTCACGTACTTCACTCACTTCTTTTGCACGATTAGATCGAGCTTCTCTTAATTGTCTACGGTAAGTCTTTTCAAGGTCTTCGAGCTCTTCAGCGCGTTCTTCTTCGATCTTTTTTCTTTGATTTTGATATGAATTATTGCTGATTGAATCGATAGACATATTTATTGATCGTACTTCATGCTTTCTGAAACATTATTTTCAACAATAGAAAAATATGACCGAACAACTTTATCAAAAATAGCAGAATCCAATTTTTCTAAGTAAGCTCTTTTTGCTAATAATGTAGGTTGCAGAATTAAATTTTCAATATGCTTTTCTGTTTCATTATCTTCTTTTTTATTCGTAGGTTCATTGGTTTCATCTTTGGAGTTTTTAAAAGCCTTTCTGATCGTATTGTTATCAAAAAGTATGTGATAACCTTTGGCAGATTGCTCGATAAGATATTCAACTTGATCCAATTGTTTTTGATCTACATAGATCATGTGGAGCTCCTTTCCACTAAGAAATTCAATCCTTGAATTTCGGTGCGTATCAACGACACGATTATATTTTCTCTAATTATTGCGCTTAGTTCAAATCGGTAAAACTACCGATAGGAAGAATTTGCCGAGGACTGAAACGATAATAGTTTTAAGCCTTACATTGTTTGACTGTTTTAGTCAGGCATGAGAACATTGTTTATGCCGCTAACGTGGAACGTATGGCAGAGAGGAATTTGATTGAGTAAGAATCCGTTTTCATCATTTTGTGCGAGTTGCAGAAAAAGCCTCTCGGGTGTGCAAAGAATTCTTCTTGTCGAAAAAGAAATAGGACGTTGCTTCTGTAATGAGGAGTGCATCTATAATTATTTTCAACCTGTAATTGATTCATTAGTCGAAGAACATCAGAAATACAGGTCAAAACAAGATATAAATCAAATTGAGCGATTACGATTCGAAGCATATCGTAAAAATGCATTATTTGATCCAGATGAAATCTGGGTTCAAATTACAGAAACGGGCGATCATTATTATACTCATATTAAACAGATTAACGATGAGTCTTTTCAAGGCTGGATAGTAGCAATCTCTTTAATGCTTGAAGGTGAGCCGAGTTTCATTTTATTGGATTTTATTTCAAAAGACCAAGAAATGATAAATCGTTATCGAAAAGGCACAGAAGTTCCAATTCAAAAAGTCGAAAAAGTTGATTTAGACGAGGAAATCTCTTCTGAGGAAATAGCCGAAAAACTCATTGAAAATCATGTGAAATCACCGTCCGAAGAAGCACAACACAAAGAGTGCTTATATCGTGTTCAAAAATTATTTTTAGAAAATAGAAAGCCAGAAGACATACCTTTTCATGAATATATGCATTATGACCAATATACTGAATCCGTTTTAGAGGATCCTGATGAGATTTGGGTGAATCGTGAAGAGTTTGGATTAGACGCTCGTGTATTTATTTCTCGTTTTGTCGGGGATCAAAAAGATTCATTTTATATCATTTCTGTTTGTGCTCCTGAAAATATAGGTGATTTTCAAGCCATAGAAGTTGTTATGAGCATTCCTACGATGGACCCTCAATTGGTTCAAAAATTCAGACGTGGTACAAACACCTTGAATAAGTGGCTTGGAGTAGGTTTCAATATTAAACAGGCTGCTTAGTCCTGCTTTACAGGTGTATAATTCTTATACATCGAATGTATAAATTTAATTCATATAGTTTAAGTAAGTCTAATAATATCAATAAGATATATTATATCATTCAATGTATAAAAATTGAAATACTGGCATTACTCTTGCTCTACTATTTACTATCGTGCTGACCGGTCGGTGAGTGCGTGGTGAAAAATATAATAAAAAGATAGTGGAGCGAACATGAGCATCAGACAAAGAATAACAGCGATATTAGCAGTAATTCCAGCCGTTCTTATTGTAGCTTTACCAGCCATTGAAATGAATCGAAATGTCGCTTCAGTATCTCAGTTTAAAAACTGGGGCCTTGAAAACAATATTACAAATTCTCATATTCATGTTTTAGATGCTTGGAAAATTGAAAAAGGTAGCAAAGACATTGTGGTAGCAGTTGTAGATACTGGGATAGATCCTAATCATATTGATCTAAAAAATAATCTTTGGCACGATCCAAAAACCGGAGTCTATGGATGGGATTTTGTAGAAAACAAACCTAATCCGACAGATGAACACGGACACGGCACACATGTTTCAGGAATATTAGGAGCAGCATTAAATGCAAAGGCTGGAATCTCTGGTGTTGCAAATCAAGTTTCCATTATGTCTGTTAAATATTATTCAGATAAAAATACGGGCGCTGAAAACCTTCGAAATAGTATTAAAGCGCTCCATTGGGCAATCGATCATGGAGCGAATATCATCAACTATAGCGGTGGTGGACCTGAATTTTCAAAAGAAGAATTTGATGTAATAAAAAAGGCAAAAGATAAAGGAATTCTAATTGTGGCTGCGGCAGGTAATGAAAGACAAGATGCTGACCAACCTGAAAATTATTACTACCCATGTGCATATAAAATGGAAAATATTATTTGTGTTGCTGCAACAAATATTCGCAATGAATTATTAAGTAGTTCAAACTGGGGTAAAAAATTAGTTGATGTCGCAGCACCTGGAGAAAATATTTTAAGTACAGTTCCTGGCGGTAAGTATGCTTACATGAGTGGAACAAGCCAAGCAACTGCTTTTGTGACTGGATTGGCAGCATTAATGCTTTCTCATCAAAGAAGTCTTACTCCTTCGAATATTCGTGAAACCATTCGTGAAACGGTTGATCCTCTTATGATTTTAAGAGACAAAGTCTTATCGGGTGGAAAAGTTAATGCGGCATCAGCACTATCAAAACTTGATCGAATTAAAACACGTACGATGGCAAAGGATACCTTTGAAAAGAAATTTAAGTTTATTAAAACAAGAAATCTTTCATCTCCTAAAGGAATGACTCAAACCGGTTATCATTTGGATCACCATTTTGATTCCAAAGCAGAACTTAAAGAACGCAATCTATACATTTCCAATTAAATTGTTTATCATATTTGAATGAGGCTTGAACGCCGAAATTTAATATCTATATTTTGTTCCCTTTTTTCTGCAATTCTCATTGCAATGGCATTTCCTCCTTATTCTGTTTGGGGTTTATCATTTTTTGCTTTCATTCCATTTCTATTATGTCTTTTTGCTGCTCGTTCATTAAAAGATGTTTTGATCTCAACCCTATCGATGGGAATCTTTATTGTTTTTACAGGCTTTTACTGGGTATCTGAAGTAGCAGTAAACTTTGGGCAATTGCCATGGATCGTCGGTAAGATTGTCCTTTGCGCATTTGCTGTATTCGGGGAGCTGCAATTTACAATTTTTGGAATTTCGTTTTTTTTCATCAACCGGTATTTATTGGTGAAAATAAAAACAAAGGCACTTTCGAATATAATTACCTTATTTACAATCCCTATTCTATATGTTGCGGCAGACTTTCTTTATCCTAAAATATTTCCAAATACATTGGGACATGGTTTGTATGCGTGGTTTTCGTTAGCACAAGTCGCAGAGGTTGCTGGAGTTTTTCCGTTGACATTTTTTATTATATCAATGAATGGTGCGTTAGCACTTCTAATCGCTAAATTATTTTTTTCAACACATTCACAAATACGAATTCATAAACAAACAAGTATCATTGTTGGTTTCATATTTTTTATCTTAATTGCAATGTTAGTCATTTCAGATTGGGGAACAAAACGAATCAATGAAATACAAGGGATTCAAAATCAAGCTGAAGACAACCTAAAAATTGCAATGGTTCAGGGTAATATTGGAGATGTAGAAAAAATTGCAAGTGAACTAGGATCTACAAATGCGATCGAATCAATTCTACAAAAATATAAAAAGATGAGTTTAGATGCGATCCATGAATTTTCCCCCGATTTATTAGTGTGGCCTGAAACTGCATATCCATTGCTTTATACAAATGGTGAGAATGCAGCTGCCAATATGTCTGGTACTGCGAAAGATTTATGGATGAGAGATCTTACAAGACAGTTCGGAATATATTTTGCTTTTGGTGGATATAGTAGGGAGGGCAAACATGAATATAACACAATATTTATGATGAATCCCGATGCGACTCAACAAGAGTTTTATCGTAAAAACATTTTACTCGCATTTGGTGAGTACGTTCCTCTAGGACCATTTACACCACTTGTATTAGATTTAATTCCATCGATTGCAGATTTTGCAAGAGGAACGGGTCCAAAAATATTTGAAATATTAAAAAATGGCAGACAGATAAGATTTGCACCACAGATATGTTATGAAGGCATTATTCCTGAATTTACACGCGAAACTGTTTCTACGGGTGTAGATTTTATGTTGAATGTTACAAATGATTCATGGTTTGGGAATTCATCTGAGCCTTGGATACATCTATGGATAACTGCATTTCGATCTATTGAACTGCGAACACCCATGATCAGAAGTACAAATACTGGATTTTCAGTGTGGATTGATTCAAGTGGAAAAATCAGACATCGGTCAACATTATTTCAACCAGAGAATATTTACTTTAAACTGCCTATTTTGAACGATGCTGAGAAAAGTGTCATACGTAGTTCACAATCATTTTATGCTAAGCATGGTGAATGGTTTGCTAAATTAATCAGTAATCTGGCCATTATTTTATTAATCACTGCGTTTTTGTCACGGGTAAAATCTGCCTAGTTTATAAGTTTTAAGATCAATCCGATGAGTGTTCATGATGGCACTCAATTGGAAAAACATCCTTTGTCTCATAACACTACTAAATATATTTCAACCGTTTGTATTCGCTTCAAATACAGTTTCAAAAACTGAAAAACAGATGTTTCGAATACAAGATTCATCTAGTTCATGTGACCCTGGAATAGATTTGTCCGCAGATGAACGACAAGTTTTATTAGAACGGATTGAAGAAACAAATATTGGTAAAGAAACCATTCAACAATTTATAAAAAAATATGGAACGCTAAAGAGTATGATCCTACAATGGGATTTAGTCTCTTATTCTCAAATTATAAATCAAGACCAAACTGGACGTGCAGTAGCGTCTACAAATTCCTCAAAATCAAACTATAACGGTGCAAAAGTCTGTATTCATTTAACAAAAAAACTGCCAGAATTAGAACATCTTGCAGATTTAGTACATGAAATGACTCATGCAATTTATTTAGAAATGCGTACCCCAGTACTTGAAAAAGCTGAAGAACATGAAG
>CAZPTV010000103.1:0-6339 GCA_964589335.1 uncultured Bacteriovoracaceae bacterium | reverse complement strand
TTTACTGTGCAAATGTTGGATCCTTCACGGATTGCAGTAAAAACAAATTGTACCTTTGTATTTGATTTTAGAAAATCAGACTTAGCGCTCGGCGGTCAGGGTGCCCCGCTCGTACCGGTCTATCATTCGCTCATCATCAAAGAAAATTATCCATTGTCTTCTCTACCCATCAGCATTCATAACATTGGAGGGATTTCTAATTTAACTTTAGTTGAAAAATCTAACATTATCGCTTTCGATACGGGACCTGGAAATGCCCTCATTGACCTTGCGATGAAACGTGAGTTTAAAAAGCCATTCGATAAAGACGGAAAGATCGCAAAATCCGGACTTCATAAAATTGACTGGAAATTTATAACGACCATTTCTAAAAATCCATATTTCACAAAAAATCCTCCGAAAAGCACTGGAAGAGAGCTCTTCAATGCAGACTTCTTAAATCAATTTAAATCTAAAAAGGAAACTTTAATTTCAGAAGTTACTGCATTAACTGCGTATACAATGGCATATTCTTATGCAAAGTTTTGCAATAAAAATCGAACTCCAAAAACAATTTATATTGCAGGTGGAGGAACTAAAAATAAAACTTTAATTAATTTATTCAAAGAGTGCTTAAGAAAATTTAAGTTATTTAATATCAAAGTAAGTATCTTGCCTGAAAACCTAGCTCCCGCTCAATTCTTAGAAGCCATTGCCTTTGCTCGACTTGGATATGAATCTTTACGTGGAAAGCCCGTATCCATTGCACACGTAACTGGAGCTAAAAAAGATGCAGTAGGAGTTTCTGTTTTTACTGCTGAGAATTTTATTCATTTAATAAAATCTATTAACCGTTAAAAATAATAGTATCGAAATAAAAGACACCGAAGCTCGTCAAGCTCAGGAAATTTCAATAAGTTTCTTCTAATATTTTCGAAGGTATTTCCTATAAACTTTAAATAACGCACATCTTGTTTTTTATTATAAAATGAAGCGAATGATCCAATCGCTTTAAAATTTCTTTGTATCGACATCAAATCATAGATTTTAATAAAATCTTTAAGATTCTCTTTAACCCCGCCATGTCTAGCTTCCATTTTATTTTTTTGATTTACATAATATTCTACAAGTTCGTAAACCACGTCTTCTTCGAGCTGGTAGTAAGAATCTCTTAATAATGATGCCAGATCATATTGTGCGCAACCAAGACGTGCATCTTGGAAATCAATCATATATAACTCATCTCTAACAACCATGACGTTTCTGCTGTGGTAATCTCTATGTGTAAAGTACCAATCGCGCGATGCTAACTGTTTACAAATCCACTGAAAGTAAGCCTCAACCACCCTCATTTCACTTTCAGGAATTTCACGAGCTAAATTCCCCCCATAAAAGTGTGCAAAGGTATACGCAACTTCCCACATTAATTTTTCTTCATCAAAATAAAGTCCATATGCATCGATTGGCGCAGATGTTTTTGTTGCAGTAACTTGCATTTGCAACAAAAGATCAATTGCCCGCTTAAACCAAATACATTGATCTTTTTGTTTTGAAACTCGTTCTAATCTTTTTAAAAGCGTTTCATTTCCTAAGTCAGATAATAAGATAAAACCCTTACGAGGATCAACTTCGATGACTTGAGGAACTGGGACATGTAGCCGATTTAAATGCTTTTGCACTTGCAAAAATGGGAGTTGCTCACCCAAGTCTGAATACGGTTGAAGTTGCATGAGAACATATGAGTGTTCTTTGTTTTCAATTCTAAAATACCGCCTAGCTGAGGCATCTCCTGGAAGCTGCTGTACTTGAAATGATTTTCCACCGATGGATTCTGTTTTTTTAATCCAGGATTTTAATGACTCGGTTATCAATTTAAAACCCTCGCCTTCAATTCATCGAACCGCTTGCTTTTTACAACTGCATTCTTACTCGGTGCAATTTTAGCAACACTTAATTTAACATTTTGATATCTCTCATCAATCGTCGGAGAATCAAATTTATTTATTTTTGTATAATAATTGCGCCAAGGTGCCAATGTCCAGCGCTTTAAAATACTTGTAGCACCTCTTGGATCATATTTTGAAGAAATGATTATATCAATTCCTCTTTGATCTGCTTCTTCAACTTTTACAATTCCATAATCAAAAAATCCATTTTTTTCGAACCAATCACTCGTTGGTATCTCAGAAATCGTTTTTAATTTATCTTGTGGTAATCTTTCAGAAAGCATCGCCAATGCAGTTGCGATCAAAAAAGCCAGTTCGTTTTCATATTGAACACTTTTTAAAATTCCTTTTGAAATATAAATCTGGCTCGAAAGCCCTGCAGTTAAAACTAAATTATCCGTATCAAGAAGTTCAATTTTTACTTCATTTAAATTTTTTTGTAACTCTTCATGATTAATGATCAATTGGCTTGAAATTAAATGCAGTTGGTTTAACACAACTGAGTCTTTCCAATACCCGAGCCTGCTTTTAATTTTTTTTGACATTTCAGTTGCAATTCTAGACTCATCTTCTACAAAATTTATCGAATTAACTGTATTTTCATTTTTTATTGTTTTTGCACAGGCCCCAATAAATATCAGAAAAAAAACAAACAGTACTTGGAAACGCGCCTGTATCCTTGACATTGATTCTCTTTATTTTTCTAAAATAAACCTATTGAGCTGGAGTTACACTAGCTGGCGCTCTATTGTCTTCAGCTTGTGGTAATAATCCTTGAAGTCCACCAGCATCTCCTGTTGTAGGAGCAGCAGGTGCTGCTTCAGCTGCAGGCTCAGCAGGCGCGGCAGCGGTACCTGATTCAGTTGTAGGTAGTGTAGACTCTTTTCCTGCTGAAGATTGTCCTAACTGTGAACCCTTTAGTCCTTCAGCTTCTTGTCTTTCCTGCTCGCTAATTTGATAATATAGATAAAATCCAGCATAAATTTTGTTTGGATCTTTTATTAACGAACGATTATTTTCCCAAAGTTTTTTCCAGTTAGATGGTTTTCCATAAATTTCGGTAGAAATTGTACCTAATGTATCACCGCGCTTAATTAAATATGGTTCACCATTCTTTTCAATATTTGGCTCACTCGCAGGTTTGTTATATTTTAATTTCATTCCAACTGTTAGTTGAGATGAATCTGGAATTGAATCTTTGTTCATGTCATAAATTGATCGCCATTGTGTGATGTCGCCATAAATATTAAATGCAATTCTCATTAGTGTATCACCACGACGCACACTATATTCTTCAGTATCTCCACTCATCGACACAGGAGCTGGTTCTGATGGAGTGGGTTCGGCTGTAGCAGTTGTAGCGGCTGGTTCTTCTGCGGGTTTTTCTTCGGCGACAGCAGGCATTTCTGATGGCTTATCTGTGGCTGCATCTAATTGAGCATCTGGTTTATTTTCACTTCCTTCTGGAAGTTGCTCAACCATATCAGAAGGAATTTCTGCGACAGCAGTATCCGCCTCTGCGCTTGCTTCTGCTTCTGCGCCACCATCTTCTTTGGTTCCGCAGGATGCAAACATTAGAGAAAGTCCTGATATTAAACTGATTATTAATAGCTTTTTATTCATTTTCCTATTCTCCTAAGTTTCCGATCGGTATAAATGGAGTCCACCTTTAATAAGAATAGCATCAAAATAAAAAAGAGTTATAGGCAATGGTTGCCTATTTAAGACGGGCTATAGAAATACTACTTGCATCCAATATATATAGACAGCTGATCGGATATTCAAAATCCAGGTAAAAACATTTCCTTTTGATCTAGCGCTTCAAATATTCGCTTACCTATCTTTTCAAAATCTTCGGTTCTTTCAACGAAGTCATAGTCGTCAGTATTGATAATCAAAACTTTTCCATAATTATAATTTTCAGCAAATTCATCATAATATCGATTTAAATTAGATAAATAATCGTCAGGTATGTTATTTTCGTAATCACGATTTCTTTTGGATATATTTTCCTTCAGTCTCGGTAAGCTTTTCTTTAAATAAATCATTACATCCGGCGGGGTTAAATTTTTGCACATTTCACCGTAAAGATCGAGATAGTTTAAATAGTCTCTTTTTTCTAAAAGCTTGGATTCATAAAGATTTCTAGCAAAAATATGTGCGTCTTCATAAATGGTTCTGTCTTGAATTGAACTATTTGGAGTTTGCATAATAAATTGGTGAGCTTTATATCTAGAATTTAAAAAATGAATTTGTATTGCAAATGACCAACGTTCCATATTTTTATAAAAATCTTCTAAATATGGGTTATTCTCAACCGATTCAAAATGCGCCTGCCAGTTATATTTGTTAGCAAGCATTTTTGTAAGTGTTGTTTTACCGGTACCAATATTTCCAGCAACCGCGATAAAAAGTTTGGGACCAGCTTGTGCTTCTTTTCTTTTACTTAGAATTGGTGTGGTGATTTTTAAAACGCCGTTCGAATAATTCATTTCTTGCTCGTTGTACATATTCCCTCGATGCATTTCCAATCTATCTTATTGGTTATCCACATAAAAAGCATCCGTCAAACTGCTCTGCAAAAAAATATTATCAAACCATATCAAGTACTTAGCTTTTTCTCGATAATCTCTAACTGATCCTGAGCGTCTTTACATGCTTTTTCACTCTTTTTTTCCTTAATTTTATCAGCATTTAATCTCTTACATCGATTAATAAATAGCGTAAAATGCTTACGTGCATGCCATTCCATCGCTGTCTGTTTCTGATAAAGTACCCCTAATTCGTAATGTACAAAAAAATGATTTAAATGCTTCTCTGAATCCGTTCGAAGAATTTCAATAGCAGCCTTTTCCTTGTTCGATGCAATGAGAAGTTTTGCATATAATATCGTATGTCTTTCATCGTCTTCTTCGAGAGTTGAATTTACTTTTGAAAGCCAACTAAAGCCCTCTTCGATTTTATTTTGCAATAAAGAATTTTCAGCAAGCTCAAGAATGGCTGATGTATTGTTTGATTCGAAACTATAAATATTTGTAAATTCTTTTTCAGCTAATTCGTACTGCTGATTGCCCTTCAAACATAAACCCTTTTGAATAAGTACCAGTTTGTTGTCTTGATCAGATTTTTGAATTTTTTCAATTTCCCTTAAGCATTCACTGGGTCTATCTGCTTGAAAAAATAATTTTGCATCTTGATACGATTGATATGACTCCGTTGTTAAAAACTGCTCAAAAAATAATTTTTTCTTTTTTTCAAGTTCTTCGATCTCATTTTTATTCTTAGTTTTGGACTTGATTCTCTCAATCATTGTGATGGCTTCATTGCGTTTTCCTTGTGCGAAAAGTAGTTTTGCCGATTCAATCTTATCTTGCTGAACAGGCTCCTTGGCCTTTGTCTGAGCGATTCCAACGTTACACTGAAAAAAAATAATGAAAATGAAAATACATCTAAATATCATAGGTCAAAGTCCTCGATTGGTGAGCTTTGATTTTTTAATGCTGAAAGTATTTTCTCTTTATGAGCAAAGATTGAAGGAAACCCGCCGGTATGAATCAATAAAACATTTTTCCCAAATCGTTCTGCTCCTTCTTTTGATTTCGAACACTCTGAGATCAATCCAAACGCAGCTTTTCCAGTATATACAGGATCAAAAAATATTCCCTCATTTGTGCCCATTTTTGCAATGAAATCATATATATTTTGATCTGCTTGTGCGTATCCAGGACCTACATAGCCGTCAATCACATTTATTTCAGAGGGCATTAAAGAAATTGGAAAACGAAATTCTTGTATACAGGAAAGCATTGTATTTTTAACTTTGTTTTTCATTATTTCAGCATTTTTCAGTACGTTAAAACTAAATACTTTTGTATGCATGCTCTGATTATACAACTCTAAACCGATCATTAATCCTGCGTGTGTTCCTCCGGACCCATTTGCTACAATAATTGAATCAAATTGATTGGGAATATTTTCTTTTCCACATTGTTCATTAATTTCTGGAATGATTGAAACATACCCAAGAGTTCCCAAACCAGAGCTGCCTCCTTCAGGAATAATCAATGGTGGCTTTTTATCTTTTTTTCTATAAAACTCTTGTGCCTTTAAAAATGTATTTGAAATATTTTCATATTGATTTTCACTAACAAACCTTACTTCAGCGCCTGCCAGCAAATCCAAAAAATAATTCGCAGTACATTCTGGCTCTTCAAAGCTTGTTTTCTTTAAAAAGAGAACACTCTTCATGCCACATTCCCTTGCGAGTATTGCAGTGGCTCTTGCATGATTGCTTTGAATGCCACCGCATGTAATTACTGTCTTTGCTTCAATTTCCTTTGCCCTGGCAAAAAGGTACTCAAGTTTTCGTATTTTATTGCCGGCTGCAGGGCCGTGATTTAGATCATCTCTCTTT
>CAZPTV010000102.1:0-6369 GCA_964589335.1 uncultured Bacteriovoracaceae bacterium | reverse complement strand
CTATTTCTCCTTGCGGACCGATCGCAGTTAAAAAAACTTCTGGATTATTTTCTGTGATCTCCTGAGTAATTTTAAATTCATGATTTTCATCTCTAGTAATTTTCATTTTATTTGAAATCAACGACCAACCTTCACGAGAATATTTTCCCTCTAACGTAACAAAAAAATGACCTTCTCTTTCATTTTGAACTAATAATACTTTAGGTCGATCATTCAACCACTCGAGTTGTATTATTTTTTTGCTTATTAAGCTGGATTCTATTCTGGCCTTTGATTCACGTTTGAGGACTTTTAACTTAACTTTAGGCTGCCGAACAATGGCTTGCTCACTGTGATCTTGTGCATTTGTATTATTTGAATTTGAAAAAAGTAAAACAATTAAAACAAAGATTAGTTTTTGCTTCAATCCAGTACCTCTTCTTCTGCTCGTGGCAGAAGATACCGCTCAAATTCTTGGTCAAATGCAAATTGGCGCGTATCCACTAAACGATCGACATACAAATACCCATCTAGATGATCGAACTCATGCTGTATCACAACTGCTAAAAAATCTTTTGCTTCAAATTCATGTGAAGCTCCAGTTCGATCTAAATATTTTACACGGATATGATTTGGCCGGGCAACTAAGCCCCGCATTCCCGGAACCGAAAGGCATCCTTCCCAATTGCTATCTGTTTTTTTTGTGAGAGCTTTGATTTCTGGATTGATAAACACATGCAAGCCTGACTTGCCATTAATTTTGTAACGTGGATTTTCTTCGTTAAACTCAACAACACAAATTCTTTTACTGACATGAACTTGAGGTGCAGCCAAACCTACCCCTTCATATTCATGCATGGTTTCAATCATCGAATCTATTAATGATTGAATTTCATTGCTCTTTAATTCTTTAGAAGTAACAGGAAGTGCTTCTTTGCGTAAAATAGGATGTCCCAATCGCGCAACCTTAAGAATGGCCATGGCAATATCATTGCCATTTTTTTTGAATTAATCCAATGATTTTTTGCTATGCGTTTTAAAATTTCTGAATCAACCAAAAACCACGTACGTTTGGCAAACCCTTTTGCAAAGCCTCATTTAATTCCATGTTTTTTTGTAAGGCATAATCAGCCAATTCTTTTTCGCTTTGGTAATTTGGTTCATCTTCTTTTTCTGAATGAATGACTAAAGAAACTTCTGTTGCCATTTCTAGCATGTCTTTATCCCACAATGTATTTCCAGCGACTAGTAACGGTTCGATTCCAATTCTTTTCTTTATAACCTCTACCTTGCCTTCTCGATAAGAAATTGGTGTGACGATTTTATCTGTCAAAATTCCATTTACGACTTCAACTGAAACTCCTACAACGTGATCAGGTTGAACTCCAAATCCTTTTACACCCTCTAAAACTGGCCAAAGTGGCGACGCACTGACTACCCAAACCTCAAAGCCAGCATTCATTAATGAGTGCGTAAGTGTTCTCATCGATTCAAATACACTGATTTCCCGCTGATTTTTCATAAATTCCAAGCACCAACGCTCCATATCTTGAATTGAAGTTCCTGCACACCATTGTGCTAACCAAGCATAGGCTTTTGCTTTATCTCCATTGTTAACTTCATTCCAATATAGATTCCAAAGATCTGTGCCTTCAGGCATTCCAATTTTTTTTGGTGTTAACCAATGTTTTTTTATCTGATATTTAAAAAAACTTTCTCCAATATCTCCACGCCAAAGCGTTCCGTCTGCATCAAATACAGCTACTTTTCTAAGAATTTTTCGCTTTTCGAATTTTTCAATAAACTCGGTTATTTTATTGTGATTGAGTGTACTAAAATTAGGCATATGACTGAGTTCTTCTTTCCACTCTTCTATTGTAGCATACTCCATTGCGACTCGCATTAATCGAGATGACATAACAAATCCCCCATGTTAGCAAAATACTAAGGGTGTCGTTCCTTAGGAGATCATTTTTTGAGATCTACTACTGGATCATTAAACTAATTATTGATCGGGTTTTTTTAAATAAAAATTGAGAAGAAAAAATGAACTTCGACCGCTTCAAAGATAATTATCGAGAACAAGTAAAAAACTCACTGCGTGGTTCTGGCGCAGACAGTGATTTTATTCTTGAATATAAAGGGAATGCCTTTATTGAAATTTTAAAAAAATACCTGAACGAAAAGAAATTGTCAGAATTAAATGTTCTCGATTTTGGCTGTGGTATTGGTTTAATGGATCATTACTGGTCTAATTCATTTTTAAAACTAACTGGAATCGATCTTTCATCTGGTTCTCTTGAAATTGCTGCAAAATCAAATCCACAAGTTCGCTATCTACATTATGATGGAAAAATTTTTCCTTTTGAACAAAAAGAAAAATTTGATGCAGTCGTTGCTGTTTGCGTTTTGCATCACATTGCACCTCAAGAATGGATTGAGACTTTCAAAAAAATTAAAACTCTTTTAAATCCGAATGGATTGCTTGTTGTATTTGAACACAATCCCTTAAACCCTGCGACCCAATGGGTCGTTAGCCATTGCGAACTTGATAAAGATGCAAACCTTTTAACACAATTTAAAACTAAGCAAATTGGAGTTAGCTCTGGATTCAAACATCTAGAAACAAAAAATATTTTATACTTACCTTGGCGCGGAAAAGTATTTCGTGCCATTGAAACTATTTTTAACTTTGTCCCTCTCGGGGGTCAGTATTATTCTGTTTTTCAGAACTTAGAACAGTAGAATTTTGAAAAAAATAGGAGAACCAACATGAATCATCAACCCAATAAAACCCGTACCGAAACAGACACAATGGGACCCATTGAAGTTTCAGATATTAAATATTGGGGAGCACAAACTGAACGTTCCCTGCATCATTTTCATATCGCTGACATTCGCTTTACAAGACCTTTAATTAAATCTCTCGGCATTATCAAATATTCAGCAGCACGCGTAAATCATGAACTCGGACTACTAGCAGAAGATAAAATGAGACTCATTTGTCAAGCAGCACTAGAAGTCATTGATGGAAAGCTTGACGATCACTTTCCACTCTGTGTTTTTCAAACAGGTTCAGGCACACAATCAAATATGAATGCGAATGAAGTCATTTCAAATCGTGCGATTGAAATTGCTGGCGGTAAAAAAGGTTCAAAAAATCCAATCCACCCAAACGATCACGTTAATATGTCACAGTCCTCTAATGATTCATTTCCTACGGCAATGCATATTGCGGCGGTATGTGAAATTAAAGAAAAACTTTTACCTTCACTAAAAAAATTAAAAGCTACCCTTGATAAAAAAGCTCATGATTTTGATTCAATTATTAAAATTGGTCGCACACACATGCAAGATGCCGTACCACTCACACTAGGACAAGAAATCTCAGGTTGGGTTCAGCAACTTCAAAATTGTGAACAAAGAATTAATATGTCGCTTGATCATCTTTATGAGCTCGCGCTTGGCGGAACTGCTGTTGGAACAGGGTTGAATGCTCCTGTTGGATATGCTGAAAAAGTAGCAGATGAAATTGCAAAATATACGACCTACACATTTAGAACTGCTCCAAACAAATTTGAAGCTCTTGCCGCGCATGATGCGCTTTCATTTGCTTCAGGTTCGTTACGAACTCTTGCTGGTGCACTATTTAAAATTGCAAACGATGTTCGATTGCTTTCTTCTGGACCACGTTGCGGTATCGGAGAAATAAAAATTCCAGAAAATGAACCAGGCAGCTCAATCATGCCAGGAAAAGTCAATCCAACACAATCAGAAGCACTGACTATGTCTTGCTGCCAGGTTTATGGAAACGATGCTGCCGTTGCATTTGCGGCAAGTCAGGGGCACTTTGAATTGAACGTTTACAATCCTGTGATTATTCACAACGTGCTTCAATCCATTCGAATTCTTGCAGATGCAATGATTTGTTTCAACGATCACTGTGCTTCTGGAATCGAACCAAATCTAGATCGCATTAAAAAGAATTTAAATGAATCACTGATGTTAGTCACGGCACTCAACACACATATCGGCTATGATAAATCGGCTAAAATTGCAAAAACAGCATATGCAAATAATACAACTCTTAAAGAAGAAGGCATTAAACTAGGCTACTTGACTGCGGAACAGTTTGATCAATGGGTTAAACCAGAAAACATGATCAAGCCGGGGTCGAAAGGATAATTTTTTGAAAAATCCTTCTTTTTTTATTGTTGAAGGTGAAAAAATTATTTGCACTAAAAACGGCAAATGGTTTTCTAATGGCACCGAGATCACACATTCCAAAACAAAAGAAGCTTTTTATAAAAACACAGAATTTGATGAAAATAAAAGTCAATATTACATCCAAATTGGTTACGAAAGAATTTACATAGAAACTGAAGACACCCCTTATTTTGTAACAGACGTATTTGAAAAAAATAATAAATGTTTTGCACGCATCAGCAATGATAAAGAAATTGAAATTCTAGAATCAAATCTTCAATATTCAGACGAACCCGATAATCGTGCATTGTATCTTCAAATTGATAAATTTAGGAAAGCTCGCTTTTTATCTGCACCTTACTATGAGTTTACTAAAAACATAGATATTAAAGAGCGAGGCTATAACGTACACTATGGCTCACAATCTTTTTTTATAAGCCTTTGTCTTTTTATTTTGTTTTCTTTCAATGCAGATGCGCGAAAAGTTACTAAAGAAGAGCGACTTGAAATTTTACAACGCGCAAGGGTCTGGGAAAATATTGATCCATCAAAACAAGATACATTTTTAGGACCTCAAGATAACGAGTCCTATACATTTAAACAAATCATTCAATGTACCTATATTGAAAACGACCCCAATGATCCGATCACAGGATATAATAAAAAGTTTCGATGTCGTGACGAACACGGTAAAAAATTAAAAATAAAATATGATCCAATTTATAATACAGAAGTATATTCAGAAGTCGCCGCGACAAGACTTTTCTGGGGTTTAGGATTTTATTCTGAAAAAATGTATTCGGTCATTACTCATTGTGCAAATTGCCCAAAAGATCCATTTACATCAAACCTTCCACCACGTGGGCTGATTACTTTTGATCCTTCAACCATTCAAAACAAACTCAAGGGTGAAAAAATATGGGTCGATTCAGAAAATGATGGGTGGAGTTGGAGCGAGCTTGCTCTAATTGATTCTACAAAAGGGGGATCAACAAAAGCAGAAATTGATGCATTTATTTTACTCAATGTATTTTTAAATGGTGGAGACAATACTTCTAACCAAAATTATTTACTTTGCCCCGAAGGAGACATCGACTGCAAAAAACCCATTCTTTATATCCATGATCTAGGTGGAACTTTTGGCGGTAAGGGATTTTATGCAAAATACATAAATTGGAAAAAAGAGGCAAAAATCTGGAAAAATCCTGAAAAGTGTATCACTGCTTTTAAAGGAAATGACGACCAGTTTGTATACCCTATAATCAGTGAAGCCGGCAGAGCACTTTTTTCAGATCTCATTAGCAAACTGAGCGAAAATCAGATTTATGGAATATTTAACTCAGCTCGCTTTGATGTTTTTAACTATTACGATGAACCAATCATCGGTGAAAATGGTGAATTGCGAAAAATTACTGTCGATGACTGGGTAAAATTGTTCTACTTTAAAGCAAAACAGATTACTGAAAATCGTTGTTCCTCATAATTGCTTTTTGTTTCCTAAATTATTTCATCACATTAACCGAGAATTATAGTGTGATGAAGACTTTTTATAAACTTACAATCTTCCTATTGGGTGTGATCTATTTTTCAATACCCCATGCCCATTCTGGCTGGACTGTCGATTGTAATAATTACTGCGCATTTAGCGAATTTCCAAATACGTGCCAAGGAGTTTATTACGTCTACCCAGATGGCTTTAAAAGTTTCTCGACTTACTCAGCAAAATACGGCGGCTGCATGGAAAAGCGATGGGAGGTCGCCGATCCTAGTTTGTGGGGTACACACGTATTAAATTACTCCGGCATTAGCTGTAGCTGTCCAGCAAATAACGTTACGTTACCTTCTGAGACTGCGCCCATGACTACAGAAACACGAACTAAATTAGAGCTACTTCGCGAACAAATTCGACTTCGCATTGATTCTGCTCCAAATCCAAATCGCTATAGAAGCGATCCATTTCTCCAGTTTACACACGACGAAGTAAAAACTTATACAGAATTACAAAATGCATCCTACAAAGGAAGTTATTACGTTAAGATGCGTTGCGAATATGGGCAATGGCAAGGACATGCGGAATGTAATTACAATGGCGATATGATGGGTAACGTATTCTGGCTTTGTCAAAATGGCGTTCAAGAACGATGCAATGATATTGCTGATTCTCAAGACCCCGTCACTGGTGCT
>CAZPTV010000101.1:0-6402 GCA_964589335.1 uncultured Bacteriovoracaceae bacterium | reverse complement strand
GATGATGCAAATGATGATGATTATTGTTCAGGAACTGGAGTCGTTGCAGGTTCAGGCGCTAACGTAAAGACGGAACATCAAGACTATTTTTTATTACTCGGTGGCGCAATGCCTACACTGGGTGCTTTCAATGATACAATTTATGTATTTAAACCAAAAAATATATCAAATTCATTAACTCCAACAGCAACTCTATCCGGCGGCGACTGGGATGTTGTATATGACTCAAACGCGAGTTTTAACTCGATAATGAAAACTACAAAACTCTCTGCAAGTGGCTCAACAACGCAACCTGTAAGCATTACAAGTACAACGTGGAGCGGTCGTGCCTTTCATAAAACAACCTTTGATCCATTGATGAATCGATTTTATATATTTGGTGGGTTGTCCGGAAATACCAATACACAATCATACAGTCTTTTAAATGAAATGTGGATTTATGATCCACCCGCACTAGGTCGTCGTCCAAACGCTGCATGTTGGTCTGCCATTGCTCCAGATAGTTCGGCGCTACCACTCGCCTCTACTTTATATGGAACGCAACCATCGTCAGGAATTCTAGCTAATTATTGGAATAATCGAATGGTATTTCCTGCTGGCGGATGCATGCAAAAAATTACATTTTCTGGTTCAGTTCCAGATGCACGTTTTGAACATTCAATGGCATTTGATCGAAATGAAAAAATGATGCTTTTATATGGTGGATGCACACAGCTCCCAACAAACGATTTACAAGTTGCAGGCGGAACAAGTGCAGGAGATCCAACCTTGAATTGTAATAATGGTTCTGCACTATTAAAAGACACTTGGGTTTATCTTCCACCGACAAATACAGAATATGTCCCAAATGATTTTTCAGCGAGTACAGGTCCTTATTCAACAACAGACACCACACGAATTCCTAATATATTTGGAACCGATTGGTGGAATCTTCACAGAAGTATCAATGCAAGCACGCCAACCGTAAATGAGTTACTTGGTTTTTGGGTGAAATTAACTCCAACAACCTCACCCCATGCAAGAGTATCAGGTAATTTAATTTACGATCGAGCACATCATAAATATATTCTTTTTGGTGGCTATGGTTGCAAAGATAGCAATTGCAATACAATTGGAACACTCAATGATATGTGGGAATTCATCCCTCCAAAAGCAAGTGACTGTAATTATAAATCTGCAACTTGCAGTAATAATGGAACATGGACTCAATTAAAATCATCTAGCAATGCTGATGTAACTTTACCTCATGTACGCAAAGGTGCCGTAATGGCATATGGTCAACCGATGTTTTCATTTGGTGACGGCTATTATACTGTAAATGATACTTCTTGTACCGGACAAGGTCCAATTGCCTCGAGTGATCCGTCTGCAAGCAAAAATTATGTAGGTTCAATTTATATTCACATTGATCGTAGTAAATTCAAATCAAATGAAAATTTATTAATCAATTTACGATTTCTTCCATTCGATGAGCGAACACGACTTGCAGGTATTTCACCAAATGGAACTCCTTATACTGAATCTGATGACACTGACATTGCATCAACCAATGATCAGGCGCTCATTCGTGTAAGAGCATTAAATAGTCCCATTACGGATGAGTCTGCTTTACAGTCTTCAATCCAGCCACGTTATCATGATTTTCTTTCAGGTACTCCCATCATCAGTGACAATCTAGTTTATGCATCAGGCGCCTCTGGACAAGTCACTGAAAAGCAAATTTTCATACCATTACAAATTGATCCAAGTATTGATTTAATTAAAATTGAAAGAGTATCGGGTTCTGTTAAGTTTTTTGAATTAACCGTAACTAAGTTATAGAATTTATTATGATATTTACATTGTATATTAATTTACTCAAGTTTTAACGCATTGTGCCGATAAGTATTGAGTAGGATATATTTTGGAGGGTTTTTCAGATGAAAAAACTAATCATAGGTTTAATGATTTTTATATTTGGTTTCACCACTGTTGAATGGAATTTTTCTGAATCCAGTACACCAACATCCATTGGATTTACAGAAGCAAAGGCTGATAAATCAGCACGATTAAAACGCCGCGCTCGTAGAAACGAAAAAAGATCAAAAAGAAAAGAAGCACGAGCAAAACGTAAATATCATCGCCAATTAAAACGCGCCGAAAAATCATGTAAAAATGGTAATGCAGTTGCCTGCGAAAGACATATGAAAAAAGCTGATCGAAAATACGCTAGATGGCATCGAAAGTCTGTTAGAAAACAAAATAAAGCTAACAAGCTAAGAGATAAATCAAAAGCTTATGACGATCGTCTAAATGCAGACCAACAACAAATTCAAAATATGCAAGGTCAACACTAAGGTATTTATAAAAGGTTATATTTAGGCAAGCTTTACTAATCGGGTAAAGCTTGCCTATTCTATTTGTCAGCTCATAAATTGTGCTGTTTGAAATGACTAAATTCTCCGAAAATAGATGTAGGAGGACAAATCAGTATGTCAAAGAAAAATAAATTCGATTTTAGTCATTTAGTAAGTGATAAATTCATAAAAGATGGTGAAAAAATATCATTTGTTAGTGATTCTAATTTTTTTGGTTTTGTTACAAAACAACCGAATGGTGAATACAAAGTAAAATTCAATAATGAAACTACAACACTTCATGCAGTAGCTACGAAGCTACTTGGGATGGAACCACCTGATCATGCAAGCAAGTGGTTTAAAGCTGAAAACGGAAAAACATTATACGAACTTTGGCAATTAGACATCGAAGTTCGAAAAGCTGCTTAAATTATTTAAGTACATTATAAGTTACTAACCCCAGGCAATTATTGCCTGGGGTTTTTTTATATTCCAAACCCTCGATTCCGATAAGTTGTAGATGATGAAACCACTCTTTAGATGCATCAGTATAATTATATTTATATCACTACAAAATCAGGCATTTTCAGATTCTTTAGATGTGATAGAGTTTCCAAAAAACATATCCTATCAAGTTCAAGCAAAATCAATAAAGCCATGGTCTAATTTTCAATATCGTTTATTTGAGAAATTACTTTTAAATAATCAAATAGAATTATTCGTAGATTCTAAGAAAAGCTTAAAAGCTTTTGATGTCGATCTACTCTACTCTGATTTAGAATTTAACAAAACGATCATGGTTAAGTTTGATCTCTTACCAAGCGATGAGCAAATTTTAAATAAACTCATCACTGTAGATAATGGGTTTCTTTTACATTCTAAAACAGATCTCGGAACTCCAATGGCGATCTATTTTTTAGAATTTAATCAAAAAGAAGTTCAAGAATTCGCTCAAATCTTTAACTTGAAAATATCAAGAATACCAACAATCGAAGATGGAATTATTGCAAAGTTAGGCGAATTACTATTTCTTTCAAACGCATACGCTCAACTAGATATTTGTTTTCAAGAAGATCAAATCTTGAATGAAATAAACCAATCTATTATACCCATTCAACAAGAAATGAAAAAAACTGTACTGAATAAGATTGTAAAAGGAGTTGCAGACTGTTCGATTGGATTAGGTCTAGGAATTTACGATGGAACCGTTGGTGTTGCAATTAAAACATATCAATCAGCTAAAAGTTTAGTGAAGAAAACAGCATTTGCAATTAAGCATCCTAAAGAAGCATGGCAATCTGTTGTTCATGGCTTTAAAACAGTTATTCAAACAATTACACATTTAAATAAAGTTCTTAAAAACATTTCAAAACAGTACAAAAATAGTAGTCCTGAAGATCAAGTTAAAAAAATATGTAGAGCAATTTCCAGAACAACAGTCATTCTTGCTGAAGGGTTATATCTTTCTGGTGGATGGCAAAAATTATTAAAACAAATATTTGGAATTAAATTGAGTATTAATCCTGTGACAAGTGTTCCTATGCAAAACCTATCCGGAATGATTATGAATGTTGAAGCAAATATAATTCAAATAGATAATGTAAATCAAATGGTAGACGAACTAACAAAGCTTATTCAAGAAGAAGCGCCTGAAAAGATTGAATAGAAATGAATTGCACTTCGAATACATTTTTCAAAATCATCAATGACCATACTCTCGTTTTCTGAATGTGCATTTGTGTATGGGTCTTCAACACCAATTAAGAGTGCAGGAATACCACCTAATGCCTCAGCCATTGGTTCAACAAATGGAATTGATCCGCCACAACCCATAATGACAGGCTTTCTATTGTAACCTCTTTCAAGTGCAATTAAAGCAGCTTCAAAAGCAGGCCCATTAACTTCTGTACCCCAAGCTCCCCCACTAACATCGGTTTTTAAATCGATTTCGCAGCCCCATGGAACATGACTTCGTATATGATCTTCAATTAATTTTGCTGTACGTTTTGGATCCATATTAGGAACGATTCGTACACCAAATCGTGCCCAACAACTATCAACAATAATATTTGATGCCTGAGCTCTAGAACTTGCTTCAATGGCATTAATTGCAAAAGATGGTTCGCGCCACATTTGAATGAGTGGTTTAAATTTTCCATCAGAACTCGGTAGCGTTTTAGAATTTGGTAAAAGTCCTGACTGGAGTCTAAACTCTTCTTCTGTCATGGGAAGCTCATTGTATGCGTCTTCTTCCTTTGCTGTAACTTTACGTACTTCATCCCAAATTCCAGGAACATTTAATTTTCCATTTTTATCCGTAAAAGTACTCAAAACTTTTGACATTGCCATTGCAGCATCAGGAACAGGTCCTCCCCACATTCCAGAATGTTTTGGAGAATTCAAAGCACTTAACTCTAGATCAAATGTAATGAGTCCACGTAAAGAAGTAGTAATTGCAGGTACCCCTACATCATAATTTTGCGTATCAGTTAAAATCATCGCATCCGCTTGAAGTAGTTTTTTGTGCTTTTCTAAAAATGACTTTAAATGGATAGAACCAATCTCTTCTTCGCCTTCTATGATTAATTTAATATTAAGTGGAAGTTTCCCAGAAGTTTTTAAATAACTTGCTATTGCTGCTGTATGAACAACAACGCCTGCTTTATCATCTGCTGTACCTCTTCCAAAGATTCTTCCGTCTCGAATAGTCGGTTCAAATGGAGCAGATTTCCATAAATGTGTACGTCCAGGAGGTTGCACATCATGGTGTGCATATAATAATAAGGTTGGTTTACCTGGAGCATGTAACCAATCTGCATAAACATATGGAGGTGTATTGGGTTCAGCTTCAAGAATTTGTATATTCTCTAAACCTGTTTCTTTAAATAGTTCAGAAACTGCAATTGCAGATTTTTTCACTTCAGAGAGAGGGAACCCTTCAAAACTTACGCTCGGAATTCGTACAAGATTTTTTAGATCTTCTAAATGTTTTTCTTTTTTTCTTTCGAAGTCACTTAAAGCTTTTTCTAACATTTTCATTACCAAATTATACTATTAAGATTTTTTATCGTCAGGATCAGATGATTTTTTAGTATCATCAGAACTGACTACTTTTTCATTTTGATTTGGATTGCGAGATTCAAGCGTTCCAGAAGAATTTGGATTATTCATGCCTTCTTTAAAATTTCTTAATGCTTTACCAATACTTGATCCAAGTTCTGGAAGTTTTTTGGGTCCAAAGATAAGTAGAACTGCGGCAATTATTAAAAGATGTTCAATAGATAAGCCAAACATATAACCTCACAAGATTTAAATTATATTTAATTTAATAACTAACGCGCTTTGATGGCATGGTCAATTATCAACTTTTACCGCATTGCGTCCTTTTATTCCAAGACGATACATCAATCGAATTAAAAACGAGAAATGTTTTGAAATGAAAATTAATATTTTACCATGAAAAGTAACATTGATTTCTCTTTTTCGTGAATAGATCCCATTGAGCATGATCTTGGCTGCTTTTTCGGCACTCATATGTAGTTTTGAAAAATTTTGATCTGCATTTTCGTGAAAATGACCTTCATTATCTACTCTTCTTAGCTCTGTTTTGATAAAGCCTGGGTTTATAAGTATTGATTGAACACCAAATTTATTTATTTCTAGCTCTAAAGCCTCATGAAGTGCACGTACTGCATATTTACTTAAAGCATACGGCCCTCGCCCTGGGCCTGACAAATAACTCAAAACACTGCCCATTATTACAAAACTTCCATGAGTCGATTTAAGTGGATCAATCGTAGAGTAAAACGTTCTGAGTACTCCATAAACATTTGTTTCATTTTGCCGTTTAAAGTCTGACAAATTTAAATCGGCTACTTCTCCGACTACACCAAATCCTGCATTTGCTATGACAATGTTAATCTTACCAAAACGATTTAGAATTTCGCTGACTGAAGATTTCATTGATTCATCATCGCTAACGTCACATGTAACCGCTAAAGCTTTAACACCATAATTCTCAATTCGAAATGCTAATGCTTAAAGAAGATCCTTACGTCTTGCTGCA
>CAZPTV010000100.1:0-6462 GCA_964589335.1 uncultured Bacteriovoracaceae bacterium | reverse complement strand
CCTAATGATTCTACTGATGTCTATAATTTGAAACCAATAAAGGATGCTTTGGAAAACTGTAGTTTTTTTCAATGTTCTAATAAAATTGTGCCTCTTAAAAAAGGGGCTTATAAAAAAATTCAGAATATATTTGGCGTTTTCATAAATCGAAAAAGTCTTTGTTCAGCAGTTTCAAGAAATGGGAGTTCGGATTTTAAGGTTATTAAACTGGATTAGAGATATTTATGAACCTAATTAACTGCGTAAAGATTGTACGCTAAAGAAAATAAATATGGCGCTAGCCACAGATTAAAAACAATGGATTAAAAACATTACTTAGAAATTACTGAAGTTTGTTCATCGCTTTTTGGATCAGAATTACTTCTGTCCTTAAGCTTGTTTCTAATGACTTCCATTGTATCTGATACGGCAGGACTTTTAATATAATTCCCATCAGGACATGAAATAGATTGATCAATGTTTTTAATGCAACCAGCTAATTCCGATGTGGGATCGATAACAGTTTCTTTTACGTTTTTAACTTTAATGTGAGGAGAATTGTCTTCTTCACCAACTACTAATGTACTATCATTACCACTAGGTAATTGATTATTTCCAGGTTGTGGGAGAAGTATTCGGATCTTTTGGCCATTCTCTGAACCGGGATATTTACGAATGGCTTAGCGCCTTTTTTCGCAGTACCTTCTGCGTTCAAAGGGATTGATATTTGGGCTTGTGCGACTATTGAAAATAATAATAAGCAATAAGATATATAATAAGATTTTCTTGAAACAAGCATATTTAACAATTCGTCAAAATTTTAAAAAAGTATAATCGAGTAGGAAAAAATATCCTGTTACGTGTCACTAGGACATGGCTGATTCTTTAAGTTAAATTTATGTAATTTTTTTTTCAATCAATAAAAACTGTTCTAAAACCCTAGAGCACAGGAACCCAAATTCATAAACATAGTTGTCAAAACCAAGTGACATGGTTCACAATTAACAAATGAGAAATCTTTTTAAAAATCCGCTAAAAAATCCGCGGCATTTACCTCATTCCAAAAATACTGCAATGACAATTGGAGCGCTTGGGGTTGTTTTTGGCGATATTGGTACCTCTCCACTTTATGCAATTAATGAAATATTTTTTGGTCCCGCACACGTTTCACGCACGCCAGAGGCGATTTTAGGATGCATGTCTTTAGTATTTTGGACTTTGACATTAATTATTTGTGTTAAATATTTGAGCTTTGTACTACTTGCAGACAATGAAGGTGAAGGAGGAGTTTTTGCCCTTTATTCACGTATTCATAAATTTAAAAATGGACCCATTGCTCTACTGAAAATTATTTTAATGCTTGCAGCAGGATTACTTTTTGGTGAAGGCATCATTACACCTGCAATTAGTGTTTTGTCTGCCGTCGAAGGGGTGGCATTGATAACGCCCGTATTTGAAAAATGGATTGTTCCACTAACTGTCTTGATTTTATTTGGTTTATTCTTCATTCAAAAGCGGGGAACGCATTCTATGGGAAAATATTTTGGTCCCATTGCTTTGGTTTGGTTCATTGTCATAGGTAGTTTGGGGTTTTACAGTTTAATGCAAAATTTTGAAGTGCTTCATGCGATCAATCCATATTACGCAATTAAATTTATAAGCTCATGTCAAGCAAGTCAGATTTTAATAATTCTTGGATCTATTATGCTTGTAATCACAGGAGGAGAAGCCTTGTTCGCCGATATGGGGCATTTCCATTTGGGAGCAATACGTGGTGGTTGGTATATTTTTGTTTATCCTGCATTGCTGCTTAATTATTTGGGACAAGGGGCACACCTTTTAAGTGAAAAATCAGTTCAAAAAGGAAATGTTTTTTACAGTATGGTCCCATCCTCAGTTTTAATTCCTCTAGTAGTATTGGCTACGATTGCAACGATCATTGCTTCACAGGCGTTGATTTCAGGGGCTTTCTCACTGACGTCGCAGGCAATTGCACTAGGACTTTTTCCTAGACTGAAGACTGTGCACACTCATGCGGATCATGCGGGTCAACTTTATTTGCCTTTTATTAACTGGGCGCTTTTCTTGGGTACAATCACATTAGTTATTGGATTTCAAACGAGCAATCATTTGGCAGCAGCTTACGGACTTTCTGTTTCTGGCGTGATGTTCAGCACCTCACTCGCCATGTTTGTTATTTCCTTAGAGTATTGGAAATGGCCCAAGTGGCGTGCGTTTATTATTTTTGGATCATTTGCATTAATCGATGGTGTTTTCTTGACTTCCAATTCATTTAAATTTTTGAGTGGCGGATTTATCCCGCTGATCATTGGGTTTTTGATTTTTTCGATTATGAGAATTTGGAGATGGGGTAGAAAAGCAACATATCGTGCTTACTCCGAAATTTTGACACCGACTCTTGAAGAGTTGGTTAGACTCAAAAGTGAATCAAAGGAATCCATTTTAAGAAATGTTGTTTTAATGGTGCCTAAACCATTGAGGTCACTCAATGACAATGTGCCCGCATTGGTCCAGTTTTTTATAAATCGTTACAGTATTTTGCCTAAAAATTTGTTTTTGGTAGAAGTGGTTCATCGCAAAGTGCCCTATGTCTTCGATCAGCGGTTTGAGTATTATACATTTTATACGGACCCAGATAAAGGTACGATAGTAAGCGTAACGATTCACTTTGGTTTTATGGAAGATCCTAATGTCGAATGGGTTCTTGAAGAATTAGCTCATGAGCATAAAATCGATCTTCCTTCAGATCCTGATAAGTGGCTCGTGCATGTATCTCATGAGAGACTTATAGGTGCTAATTCTTGGAACTGGTTTCGGAATGTTCGACTGCGACTTTTTTTATTTTTTCGACAAATCACTCAACCGGCATATTTCTATTATGGACTAGGTAATAAAGTAAATTTATCGCTAGACATCATGCCAGTTAGACTGAAGTGAAGAAATGAAAGTAGTGTAAAAAAATAAATTATTTAAATAATTGCGCTCTTTATAAAATGCATATCAGACTTAGTTTTTGAGTATTTAAACTTGAGTCATTGATTTTTGATTAAAAAAAATAGAACGATGAAATAATTTACCTAGTAGAACTATAAGAGAATTTATCTTTTCTTTATAATCAACTGTCCAATCTTTATGCAATCTTTATATCAATTTCTTTAATATAAAAAATGACTACAACTTTTTCGTGCCTCACTTAAAGTCAAGCGCACGTAAGAGATTTGAACGGAACGGATGGATTATGAATAAATTTGATTGGCTACAAATACTAGCAACGCTCGGTGGTGTTTTAATTCTCTCTCCTGTGCTTGGAAAATACATGGCACTTGTGTTTGAGGGAAAAATTTCAAAAACAAGTCTTCAAAAAATTGATCAGAGGACATTAAAATTTTTAGGAATAGATTCTGCTCCAATGAACTCAAAAAAATATCTATTGAATCTTCTTTGTTTCAATTTTATCGGATTCATTTTTGTATTTTCTATTTTAGTTTTACAAGGAATGCTCCCACTCAATCCTCAGGCTCTTCCTGGTTTAAGTATTGATCTTGCATTTAATACTGCAGTAAGTTTTGTCACAAATACAAATTGGCAGTCTTATGGTGGTGAGTCCACATTGAGCTACTTTTCTCAAATGGTAGGATTAGCAGTACAAAACTTTTTAAGTGCTGCTACCGGAATAGCTGTCTTGCTTGCACTAATTCGAGGCATCAGTCGAAGGAGTACAGCGGATCTCGGAAACTTCTGGCTCGATCTACATCGAAGTATTCTTTTTGTATTATTGCCAATATCTTTTTTGTTTGCCCTTTTTCTAATGAGCCAAGGAGTGATTCAAAATTTTCTTCCATATATTAAGGCTCTAACGCTTGAAGGAAAGGAGCAGATCATTCCGATGGGTCCTGCGGCATCTCAAATTGCAATCAAGATGCTGGGAACTAACGGAGGAGGCTTTTTGAATGTAAATGGTGCACATCCTTTTGAAAATCCAACTCCATTATCAAATTTCTTTCAAATGATTTCGATCATTTTAATTCCATCGGCACTTGTATTTACGTTTGGAGAAATGACGAAGAAAAAACGAGATGCATGGATTCTATTCGGTTGTATGAGCGCACTTTTTATAGGTGCACTTGGAGTGTCTCTCTATTCTGAATATGCATCAGCACATGTGCTTGGAACTCTTCCTATGGAAGGAAAAGAAACACGATTTGGAGTAACGAACTCTATACTTTGGTCGGTACTTACAACTGCTGCATCGAATGGTTCTGTAAATGCTATGCACTCAAGTCTATCGCCTCTTTCTGGAGGTGTGGCGATGTTAAATATGATGCTTGGAGAGATTGTATTTGGAGGTGTGGGAAGTGGTCTCTATGGAATGCTCATTTTTGTTTTACTCACAGTTTTTCTTGCAGGTCTCATGGTCGGAAGAACACCTGAATATATGGGTAAAAAACTTGAGGCATTTGAAATGAAGTGGATCATTATCGCGATCCTAGCACCAAGTGCAGTGATTCTATTTGGTGCTGGATTTTCATGTCTTTTACCAAAAGCACTTGCAAGTTTAAGTCATTCTGGGCCTCACGGATTGAGCGAACTACTCTATGCGTTTACTTCTGCTGGTGCAAATAACGGAAGTGCATTTGGTGGCTTAAGTGCAAATACTCCTTTAATGAACTACTCGCTTGGAGCTGCAATGTTGATCGGTCGTTTTATGGTAATAGCACCAGTAGTTATAGTTTCTGGAAGTTTGGCAGAGAAAAAAATCTCACCACCATCAAGCGGAACCTTCCCAACGGATCAACCATTGTTTGGCATATTGTTGATTTCAGTTATTTTAATAGTCGGAGCGCTTACATTTTTCCCTGCATTGAGCCTCGGTCCAATTTTAGAACATTTAATATTTCTCAAAGGAGGCGTGCTTTAAGCACGATAGGTTTATGTCAAAAACAACTACATTTAGCGCAAACCTTTTAAAACAAGCGATCTCGGATTCATTTATAAGATTGAATCCAAGATATCTTTTAAAAAATCCAGTCATACTGGTTACCTGGATATGTGCACTTATCACTTCAGTGATTACAGTTCAGTCAATATTTTCGGGTACTACATACTCATTTGATGCACAGATCTCGGCGTGGTTGTGGTTTACTGTTCTTTTTGCAAATTTTTCAGAAGCACTCGCCGAAGGCCGAGGCAAAGCTCAAGCAGATAGTTTAAAAAAATCCAGATCCAATACTTTTGCAAGACTTTTACAAGATGGAAAAGAATCAAAAGTTAATGCAACGTCATTAAAAAAAGGTGATATGGTCATTTGTGAAGCCAACGATTTGATTCCTGCTGATGGCGAAGTAGTTGAAGGGATTGCTACGGTCGATGAATCTGCAATTACCGGTGAATCTGCCCCAGTCATTCGAGAAAGTGGGGGAGATCGAAGCGCTGTTACAGGTGGAACAAGAGTCATCAGTGATCGTATAGTTATTCGCGTGACTTCAGAACCTGGACATTCCTTTTTAGATAAAATGATTGCCTTGGTTGAAGGTGCATCTAGAAAACGAACTCCAAATGAAATTGCTTTGTCACAACTTCTGATCGGACTCACAGTTATATTCTTTTTAGCAGTGGTCACATTACGATTTTTTGCGGATTATTCGAAAGTTGGTGTTTCTATTCCGGTCTTAGTAGCGCTTTTTGTTTGTCTTATTCCAACGACAATAGGGGGTCTTCTCAGTGCAATTGGAATTAGTGGAATGGACCGACTCATTCGAAAAAATGTTATCGCCATGAGTGGACGTGCAGTCGAAGCTGCGGGAGATATTGATGTTCTCTTACTAGATAAGACGGGGACTGTGACATTCGGAAATCGAATGGCTAGTGACTTCATTCCAGCTCCTGGTGTGACCGCTCAATATCTTGCGGAGAAAGCACAACTTGCATCTTTGAGTGATGAAACTCCCGAAGGAAGATCAATCGTTACATTGGCAAAAGAGCGATTTGGTATTCGTGAGCCCAAAGTTCATCCAGGAGAGCTCACATTTATTTCATTTAGTGCTCACACGAGAATGAGTGGAGTCGATTTAAAGGATGGAACCACCCTTCGTAAGGGCGCATCTGATGCTATTGAAAAATTCATTCAATCAAACTCTGGAACTTTTCCTCCACAAGTCAAACAAAGTGTGGATCAAGTTGCAAAAACAGGCGGGACACCACTTGTTGTTTCTGAAGCTTCAAGAATTTTAGGAGTCATTCATCTTAAAGATATTGTTAAAGGTGGTATTAAAGAACGTTTTGCTGAATTACGTAAAATGGGAATCAAAACTGTCATGATAACGGGAGACAATGCGCTCACTGCAGCTGCAATTGCTGCAGAAGCTGGTGTTGATGATTTCATGGCGCAAGCGACTCCAGAAGATAAATTAAAACGCATTCGTGCAGAGCAAGCCAATGGTCATCTTGTAGCCATGACCGGAG
>CAZPTV010000099.1:0-6485 GCA_964589335.1 uncultured Bacteriovoracaceae bacterium | reverse complement strand
TTGCATTGCCTTCTTCAATTTCAAATCGAAGATTACGATGATCTTGTTTTTCAAGTGGAACAAGATCGGGGCGGCGTGAATCTTTAACATTATACATTTTTTCAAAATCAGTTTCTACATCAGGAGCATAAACTTTTCCGTCCATGCTGGGGTTTAAGTTTGTGGATGTACCTACGTCTGGAGCCATAGTTACGACGTGTTTAGCGGCAATAGACCATCTCGCATCATCACCATTTGGGTTTTCAGTATTTGCAATTCTTATTAATTTTGCTGCAAGTTGACCCCACATCCACTGTGTGTTTGCCCAAGGGGATAGTTTTAAATTGATTCCAAATGAAGTAGGGAATCCACCAAGTTGAGACAATTGATTTTTTGTCTCAATTAGATTTTTTGCTTTTAATGCTTTCTGGTCATCAAAACCTTTACGCAATTCATTTCCGCGTTGGCTAAGAAATTTTCCTTCAGAACTATTTTCATCAAAACGCATGAAAAGATCATCTGATGGAATATTTTCAGCTTCTCGCATTGAAATAACTTCTTTCTCATCAGGAAGCATGCTGTGATTTCCTGGCTTTGCTTTTAAGCTTTCAATTCCCCAACCTTTAATAGTGTGAGCAATGACAAGTGTGGGTATTTTTGAATACCTTGTTGATTGCAAGGTTTCTGTGAGAACTTGAATGTCATGACCACCAAAATCCATAAAAGCATCAAGGATATCTTTTTCGGAATATTTAGAAAGTTGAGATTTGCCATTTGGACAGAGTTCAATAAGTCGTTTTTTTAATATCGTTCCATCATTTTTCTGAATTAGAGTTTGAATCTCGAAGTCAGAAAAATTATTAAAAACATTTTCCATTTCTTTTCCAACGACTTTAATCATTTCAAGTCGTTTACGACCGTGACGAACTTGAATAACATTCCAGCCATTTGCTAAGCCTAGTTTTTCAATACGTTCTGCATCAGTTCGATGAGAACCGTGTTCGTTTTTAATCCTAGTGCCATCTAAATTTTGTCTATTATAGTCGACTATCCAAGTTACATTGCCGATTTCACGTTCAGCGGTATCGGGCATACACTCAGCAAGTGATCCTTCGCGAAATTCAGAGTCACCCATGAGCGACCAAAAATGGACATCTTCGGGTACATCAAATTTATGATCGAGTGCAAATTTATATGCCAGAGCTGTAAATGTTGAAACGACAGGAGGAATACCAACTGAACCGGAAGGGAAAAAATTAAAACCGTCTGGATCCCATGCTGCGTGATACGATTGAAATGCTGGCTCATGATTTGGATCTTCAGGATTCATAAATTTTCGTAAATTATGCATGACTTTTTTCGCTTCATCTTCTGTAAAACTACGTCCATCAAGATGACGAAAGGTTCCGAGTAAATGATTATATGAGTGATCCATTGGAGAGGCATGTGGTTTAACAGCAATATAATCGAATGGTTTTTTTACAGTAAGATGAATGGCGCCAAGGATATGTGCAGACGAGGAACAAGCTGCCGGGTGTCCTCCGACTTTAGGATCGCCTTTTTGTTCATCAGGACGGTTGTTTGCGATGTGAATCATTTGGGTTGAAAAGTAAATTGCCCGTTTAATGATATGGTCTAAGACATTGAAATCGAAAGATTTTTTAGTGAATGTTTCGGAAGATTTTGCCTGTTTTTCAGGTTTCTTTGCCATCGGAGCTCCTTAATATTAGTTATCTTCTATTTATCGGAAATCATAAGGATTTCATTAAAAAATTGTCATTCAAAACATAGATTACAAACAAAAATAAATATTATACAAATAGTCTGTGTTTAATAAAGCAACTACACAATCCATTGAAGTTGATGTCCTTTGTCAATTCGTTCCTGAAAGATCTCGTCCAGAACAAAATTACTATTTTTTTTCATACACGGTTAGAATTTCAAATCTAGGAACCCAGTCCGTAAAACTCGTTTCTAGGCATTGGTTTGTAACAGATGCGATCGGACGTACCCATCAAGTAAAAGGTGATGGAGTAGTGGGAGAGCAGCCATATCTTGAACCAGGTCATAGTTTTCAATACACAAGTTATTGTCCGTTAGCCACTCCAACGGGTGGAATGATTGGAACGTATCAAATGACACGAAATAATGGCGATAAATTTAACGCACAAATTCCTGCCTTTGCATTATATTGTCCAGATGTTTTAAATTAAGAACTTGAAGATTAATTCAATAGACATTATTTTCGTAAAACTAATATCAATTTTATCTGGAGAAAAAATGAAAATATATCTTTTAAATTTTATCGTTATTACTACATTTGCAACATTTGCTTTTGCAGAAGGTGAAGCAAAAAATACTGCGAAAGCTACTGATACAAAAACTACAGATACAAAAACTACAGATACAAAAACTACAGATACAAAAACTACAGATACAAAAGCTACTGCTGTATCGACATCTAAAAATAGTAATAGTTGGGAATGTAAGAAGGAGTCAATCACTCGAAAAGTTGAAGTAAAAAGTACTGCAGAAGGAAAAGCAGTTCCATGCCAAGTGGTTTATACAAAAGAGAATGAAACCGAAGGAAAAGTTCTTTATAATGCAGAAGCGGATGAAACATTTTGCGAAACAAAAGCAAAAGCATTTACAGAAAAGCTAGCTTCGATGGGCTTTACCTGCGAGTAACCTTTATTACTTAATAATCGTATATTACGAGGCCATATAGAATTCTATGTGGCCTTTTATTTTTTGCGAACAAGACGATAAAGATATTCCCAAAGATCAGATAGCCATAAAGGCCATCAACGAAGTGTAGAAAAATCTGACGATGAATTGCGAAGTATATTTCTTAAATTACCTTGATGCGGCTTCTTTGGCGCGCTTTTCTTTATACGCAGCAACCATCTCTTCTTGCACGTTACGTGGTACAGGACTGTATTTTAAGAATTCCATTGAGAATTCTCCTTTACCTTGTGTAACGGATCGAAGGTCTGTGGAATAGCCGAACATTTCACTGAGTGGAACTTCAGCTTCACAAATGAAATACTGATCATTAGTGCTGGAGTTTAAAATTACACCACGTCGTTGGTTTACTTGACCCATAATCGTACCTTGAAATTCTTCAGGGGCTTGTACTTCAAGTTTCATGATTGGTTCAAGAACAACTGGTTTTGCTCTTTCATATCCTTCACGAAATGCCATGAGCGCAGCAGTTTTGAAAGCTTGCTCAGACGAGTCAACTTCATGGTGGGCGCCGTCTGTAACAACGCAACGACATCCAACAATTGGAAATCCAATTAAAGATCCTGTTTTTACAGCTTCAATGAATCCCTTATCACATGCAGGAATAAATTCGCGTGGAATCGATCCGCCGAATGTATCGTTTACGAATTCATAGGTTTCAACAGCATCTTTAGGAAGTGGCTCAATATATCCAACAACTTTTGCAAATTGTCCGGAACCACCTGTTTGTTTTCTATGGGTATAGTTGAATTCACCTTTGCCAGTAATGGTTTCTCGGAATGCAACTTGTGGTTTACCTACTACAACTTCACACGCGTATTCACGTTTAATTTGTTCACAATAAATTTCTAAGTGAAGTTCTCCCATTCCTGAAATAATTGTTTGACCTGATTCTTCATCGCGATGAACTCGGAATGTTGGGTCTTCTTTTGTAAAACGGTTTAGAGCTTTAGAAAAGTTAGATTGTCCTTGTTTATCTTTTGGTGCAATTGCAAGTGAGATAACCGCATTTGGAACGTGCATTGATGTCATTGTGTATTGTACGGTTCCATCGGTAAAAGTATCGCCAGATGCGCATTCAACACCGAACATAGCGCAGATGTCTCCGCAACGTGCTTCTTCAATATCGATCATGTCATCAGCATGCATACGAACTAAGCGTGGTATTTTAACTTTCTTTTGATTTGCTTGGTTGATGATGAAATCACCTTTTTTTACAGAGCCTTGATACAAGCGCATATAAGTTAATTGGCCATATCGTCCGTCTTCTAATTTGAATGCAAGACCAACGAATGGTTTTTTAGGATCATGTTCTAGAGTTACTTTTTCTTCACCCTTAGCTTGATCAAGTGCTTCATTATAAACTTCTTTAGGATTTGGTAGATAATAGTTAACCGCATCCAATAATGGTTGAACACCTTTGTTTTTAAAAGCAGAACCCATCATAACTGGTGTGAAATTTAATGATAACGTTGCTTTTCGGATTACTGGTTTTAATTCTTCAGCAGATATTTCTTTTCCTTCAAGATATTTTTCTGCGATTTTATCGTCAAATTCGCCCATGGCTGCAATTAATTCTTCCCGTCGTTTTTGTGCTTCAGCGAGTAGTTCGGCTGGAATGGTTTCAGTGCGAATATTTTCACCGTTATCACCATCATAGTAATAGGCTTTCATTTCAACGAGGTCGATGGTTCCGATGAAATCACTTTCATAGCCAATCGGCATTGTGAGGGCATGCGCATTGTGACCTAATTTTTCGCGTAACATTTGAATTCCGCGCCATGGATTTGCACCCGCACGATCCATTTTATTGATAAAACAAATTCTTGGAACTTTATATCGTTTCATTTGTCGGTCAACAGTAATGGATTGTGATTGAACGCCGGCAACTGAACAAAGTACAAGAATTGCTCCGTCTAAAACGCGAAGAGATCGTTCAACTTCGATTGTAAAGTCAACGTGTCCCGGAGTATCAATGATGTTAATGTTGCAATCTTTCCAAATACAATAGGTTGCAGCAGATTGAATGGTAATTCCTTTTTCTCTTTCGAGTTCCATGAAGTCCATCGTTGCGCCAACGCCGCTTTTACCTTTTACTTCTTCAATTTTATGAATTTTATTTGTGTAAAATAAGATACGCTCGGTCAAAGTGGTTTTACCTGAGTCGATGTGTGCTGAAATTCCGATGTTGCGAACTTTTTCAATAGGTACGTTGACGATTTCTGCCATTTTTTTCTCCAAATGAACGAAGGGTTAGCGTGTAATATTAGAGTGATTTTCTAACTTAATTAGGTTTTGACTGCAAACTAAAACTGCTTGGTTCTCGATCAAGTTTGATAATTTTTCGCGAGAAGTTAAAGAATACAATAAATGCAAAGTAAAATATGAGTGAAGAACAAAAGAATGGCGCGGCGCTTCCTATCCTATCAAATAATACACCACCAAGAACTGGACTTAGTACACGAGCTAATGAACCTGCGGACTGATAGAAACCCATTGTTAGTCCTCGTTTTCCATCGGGGGCTCCTTTGGAAGCCAAACTCGCAAGTGAAGGATTATTGAATCCGTTTCCAATTGATACGACTACTATTCCTAAAAGAAAAAAGGTGAATGAGTTTATTGTAGAAGCAATCATTAGTCCTGAGCCAACTAAAACTGTACCAACTAAAATTAAACGTGCTTCACCAAAGCGCTTAGAAAGTTTTCCAATAAGACCACCTTGAATGATAGCCGCTATGACACCAATCATTGCCATGACCCAACCGGATGGTTCTGCGCCAAGTTGATAGCGATCAAGCATAAACAATGCAAAACTTACTTCAACCTGAGTGAATGCAAAGGTCACAATGAAAAATATTAAGGTTGCCGATAAAGTGCGAATATCGCTGAAAACGCTTGTTTTAAGGCTTTTTAAGTCGTATTTTTTACTTCGATTTAATTCTCTAGATTCGATAGAAGCAATAGGTTCTTTTAAAATTATAAAAGCAAGAATGGTATTTATTATTGTTAGGCATGCAGCAAAATACATTGGCATTCCGTAACCAAAACGAGAAAGTACGCCACCTATTGCGGGTCCAAAAATAAATCCTAAACCAAAGCTTGCTCCGATTACTCCCATTCCTTTAGCGCGATTTTCTGGAGTTGTGATGTCGGCAATGTATGCAGTAGCAGTTGAAATATTTGCACCACATATGCCTGAAAATATTCTACCGATAAATAACCAAATAATAGATTGTGCTAAACCCAATACAATTAGAGATGCACCCGTGCCAATCAAACTTATTAAAATGACAGGCCGTCTTCCAATTCGGTCTGAAAGCTTACCCCAAATTGGTGAAAAAATAAGTTGCATCAAAGAATAAGAAGCCATGAGAAAACCTAATTGGGTCGCATTGGCTCCAAATTGCTTTGCATAGTAGGGCATGATTGGAATAACGATTCCAAATCCGACGAGATCAATAAATACAACAAAGAAGATGACTAATAGTGGATTGAGATTTTTCTTTTGAGTGTTCATCTAAATAATTTATGGCTTTAACTCGATCTTGCGTCAATGAAGAAATCGTTTTCTAATATGTGAATCATGTTATCGCGTAATGTTACTGCATCAGAAATGTGTTGGAAAAATGATCCTTGGTTTTGGATAAATGTTATCGCACGAATAATTTGTCTATATTTTGCAGGAGTTCTCGGACACTGGGTGAACGGTGATACTGGACACTATCTTTTGGATGCTCAAAATATTTGCAAGGGTGCATGGG
>CAZPTV010000098.1:0-6569 GCA_964589335.1 uncultured Bacteriovoracaceae bacterium | reverse complement strand
AGGCTATTTAAAAGAGATGTGCGTATTCCGTCTAAATGAAAATTCCATTCCAATTTATTATTTTTTGTTCTTAAATTTGAGAGTAAAAACTGTTCAAACATAGTTTTCTGTTTGCCTTGTAATGGAATTGAATTTTGTAAGAATAAAGCAGCTTCTTCTTTATTTTGAAATGAATGTGGTAATGGGTCTATTATTTTATGAAGATCACTTTGCGCTGTAGGATTCACTTTAAGGCCAACATCTAACATTGAAAGAGAAAGAAACCTTGAAGGTTCTTTTGCCACAGCTAGCATTGAAACTCTACCACCCAAACTATGACCAACAATATGCATTTTCTTAATTTCAAAATGATCGGCAATTTGAAATAAATCTTTTACTAAAAAATCTAAGGTATAATCAGTTTTATGAAAATGCGGACTGTGCCCATGGCCGCGTTGATCAAATGATAAAGTATAAAATCCAGAATTTGAGAGTGCTTCTTGAATTCTCATCATATTCCGAGATGAACCAAGTAACCCATGCAACAAAACGACTGCTGCTTCATTTTTATTTCCACGTGTAGAAGTATAAAAATTCATCGTACCATTTCTTTAAGTTTGCCGCTTGAATTTAGCGCAGCAAGTTGATTATAACCACCAATGAATTGGTCACCGATAAAAATCTGTGGCATGGTTTTATAACCAGTTTCTTTTTCAAGCTTTTTCCAAGTTGCATCGTCATCATCAGCAACTAGAATTTCTTCAAATGCTAAGTCTAAGGAGTTCAGTAGTCGTTTTGCGCTTTCGCAATAAGGACAATAATTCATTGTGTATACACGTATTTTTTTCATATTTGGATGTTATCATAAATTATGGCTTATTATTGACCTTGACGCAAAGTCTCTCTCCGATTGTTTTGTCTGAAAGTCGATGCGGCGCAACTTCAAGTGCTGCGCTAACTAGGTCAGATGCTGGATATGTTTTTTTAGGATTTTGTGGATCCTTTTCAACGGGCATCTCCAATAACTGAAACAATTCCGAATTTGTATTAAAATAACCAATTTGTAATGGAATATAAGTATTTTTCATCCAAAACTGTGCTTGAACAGGGGGGTCAAATACAAAAAGCATTCCCTTGTCTTTTGTCAGTGGAGTGTGTCGATCACCTAACCCTTTTTCTTTGTTTTTAGGTGTATAGACAACTTCAGCAGTGATTGTTTTTGAAGTCCGATCAACCTTAGTGCAGTCTTTATTTAAAGCTAAAGAAATCTTAGAAGTGTCTTTGAAATGAGTCCGATTTTGCTCCCAGTACTGAGTCCATGGTATAAATAATATTGAAAATAATATGGAGCGAGTCCAATGTGTCTTCATGGAGAAAAAGCATGAATCAATTAAATGAATACGTAAAGAATTATCCGTTATTTAGTATGATTCTTGAGCGTGGAATAAAGATAATCATTTTAATTTTTCTCTTTCTTTTATTATCTAGGTTTGTGCGGTTTTTAAGTAAAAAGTTACTTATTTATGCACAAAATCGATTGCATTCATTGGGACATCGCAAAGGTGGTGATTCTGAAAAAAGACTTACAACTATAGTTCATCTAGTTGATACAACTTTAAGAGTTATATTTATTATTATTGCTTTGTTGATGGTTTTAAAAGAGGTAGGTCTTGATATCACTCCATTGCTCACGGGTGCTGGGATTGCCGGAGTTGCAATTGGATTTGGTGCTCAGAGTTTAGTGAAAGATATCATTTCTGGATTTTTTATCTTACTTGAAGATCAAATTCGTATAGGCGATCAGGTTTTAATTGCTGGATTATCCGGTTCAGTTGAAAAAATGGACTTAAGAACCACAACAATTCGCGATGCGGATGGAACCATACATATCATTCCAAACGGTGAAATAAAGACGGTTAGTAACAAGTCAATTGAGTACTCAGTCGCCATCATTAATATTTTACTTCCATATCAAGTGGATATTCGAAAAGCATTTCAAATTATAGAAACTGAATTAAAAAAATATAATGAAAACTCAAACTTTAGGCATGCATTTAAATCTTCAGTAACTTTTATTGGAATTACTGCGATGAATCCAATCAATTTTGAAATTCGATTATCGGTGCAGACGGATCCATATCAGAAATATAATATTGAAAACGATTTGAGACGACATATTTTAGAATCTTTTAGTGAGGCTGGGATTGCATTGCCATCCCCTCGAACTTGACTTTAACTTTAGATAAGGCAAAAATAAGGGCACTATGAAAAAAATAATTTATCTAATCATTACAGTTTTATATTTTAGTACTCTTGCACACGCTCAATATGTGGCGCCTGCCGATAAAAAAGAAGAAGGCTCATCAATGCAATTCAAAGGACCGTCGATGCATCTCGGTGGTGGAATACGCATGAAGAAAAGTCCTGACAATGATACTGTTGATTATGGTTTGATTGGATTAAAATTCGCCCCCTTCAGCATGATGTTTGGTCAAACTTATTTAACATTTGCTGCCGGTGGTTTTAACTATATTGGAAAAGATCATCGTTTTGTACTTTCATTGACTCCGATCATGTTCAACCATATTTCAGGTTTAGGTATCGGCTTTGATTTATATCATATGAGAGCAGATCGATCTGGTGGACTACTAGGTGTAAGTTTGAATCTAGATATTATTCAATTAACTAATTTTATTTCTGGCTTTATGAAATAAAGTTTAAATCCATCGATTAACTTTTTCACAATAATCTAAATATATTTTACCAAACTTATTTTTTAAGTAGTGTTCTTCTTTTTCAATAACAAGCTTTGAAAGTAAGAAAAATAATAAAGGTATAAATAAAAGAGGTATTATTGAGTTAAAGAAAAAAGCAAAACTACTTAAAATAATTTGAAAGCTTAAATAAATCGGATTTCTACTGAATTGATAAGGTCCCTTGGTGATAATGGTTGAGGTCGTTTTCCAAGGTTGAATTTTTGTGTTGTGAGCTTTAAAGATTTTGGCACAGAAAATAACACAGCCAATTCCAACGAAAAAAAATAATGAACCAAAAAAAATACGATATTCGGTATTATCAATACCAAGTTTGGCGTGAATAAATAAACTTATTAAAGACGATAGAGTTACACAGGCAAGTAAAATAAATGGAGGAGGAATATTTACTTTGGCGCTATCGTCATCAATATCCAGTTTCATAAAGGCCTTTCGTTGAAATTAACCCTATACTAAAATACAATAACCTAAAGTGAAATCAATATTGGTACTTTTAAAGTTATTTAGAGCATTATTCCCTTCGTGGAGGTTCTTTGATCGAGTCGAAACATATTCGCTCTTATTTGTCAGATTTAGTGAGAATGAAACAGAATTAAAAGAATGGACTAAAATTTTAACTCCACCGAAGAGAAGCCTAATTAATTTATTTTTTAATCCTGAAGGCAATTATTTTTTAGCTGCGAACTCTTTAGTGACACAATGTCTCGAAGATATAAATGAACTGAATGAAGAAGGAATTAAGAATATAGAACTTCAACCAGGTTATTGCATGTTAAAAAATCTCGTTGAATATGAACTAAAAAAATTGGGAAAAATTAAATATTATCAATTTAAAGTTAAAGATTTTGCAGCCGGAGTTGAAAATACTGCACTTGAAGATCGTTTAGTATCTAAGGTTTTTCAATTGGTATGATTATTAAAGCTAAATATGATTATTGAAATAGATCAAATCATCTATGCGATTCATTTGATTGCGCTCATCGCTTGTCTGATTACTTCATTAGAATATCTTTTTTTAAAAAACATAACGACAGAATTAGGCGTATGGAGATTTTCTGATTTAAAAAAAGAATATATGAATTTACCCACATTCTTTCAAAAATGTTTTCATTTCATATTTCAACATCAATATTTTTATTTTCTAAATTTAAGCAGACTTATTATGGTATTCGCGTTGTTATTTTTAGATCTTAATGCAGTTTTATATGGAATGCTTTTAATTTCTACTATTTTCGTTTCAGTTCGTTTTAGGGGTACCTTTAATGGCGGAAGTGATTATATGTTGATTCAAGTTTTAATTGTACTTTTTTTATTATCTATATTCAAAAATGATCTTACATTCTACAAAATTGTAATATTATCTTATCTTGCAGTTCAATCTGTGTTTTCGTATTTCATTGCAGGCTATGTAAAAATTAAAGAAAAAACATGGAGGAGTGGTGAGGCATTAAGGAATTTTTTAAATCTGCCAACGTATGCGATTCCAAATAAGATACGAGAACTATCTAAACACTCAAAACTAATGTTCTTTGCATCCTGGTTAATGATGTGTTCAGAGTTGCTTTTTCCGGTATCATTTTTAAATCAAAAAATGGCCGTCTATTTTTTGATCATGGGGGTTGTATTTCATTTTTTAAATTTCATAATATTTGGTTTAAATCGATTCTTTTTTTCGTGGATAGCAACGTACCCTGCGATTTATTTTATTTCCCAGACATTCGGATATTAAAAATAAAAACGGCGAGGTTTTTTTTCCTCGCCGTTTTTACTGGATATAATGATGTAACTCAAGTTGGTTGTGGAGCTATATCCATTCTAAATTTTTAATTACATCCGTAAATTTTGAATAAATTGAGAGGATACGCGGAGAATTTGAAAATGAAACCGGAGTGTACATGAAAGTACATGAGGATTTCATTTTCAAATTCGACAAAGTAGTCTCCAATTTATTCAAAATTTAGCTGCAACCCATTGAGTTGCCGCAGTTTAGACATTTGTAACAAGCCCCATTTCTTATTGTAGTGTGCCCACAGGAGTTACAGAAAGGGGCATCACCCATCATTTCAGAAAGATGCTTGCTGAGTATGTTGCTTTTATTCGAAAGACCTAATGATTTAGTTTCTCGCTTGTCGTTTTCAGCAGAAAACAAGGAGCCTTGATTCTCGTCGTCTTTTGAAACAGGAGTTCCATCAGAATTTTCGAGTGAGACTTGGTTGGCATCAACAACAATTGCTTTAGGAGCAGAGGTTGTTATCAGTTCCTCAGGCTTTACGTGAACAAAGTCAGTACGCTTTAAGTATTCCATACCAAGAACTCTAAAAATAAAGTCAATCACAGAAGTTGCAGTTTTAATATTAGGATGATCGACCATACCTTGTGGTTCAAAGCGAGTAAAAGTGAATACGTCTACATATTCTTCAAGAGGTACTCCATGCTGCAAGCCTAGACTGACTGCAATCGCAAAGCAGTTCAGTAAACTTCTAAAAGTTGCCCCTTCTTTATGCATATCTACAAAGATTTCTCCAAGACTTCCATCTTCGTACTCACCAGTTCTAAGATAAACTTTGTGACCACCAACTTTAGCCTCCACAGTGAATCCGCCACGCTTTCTTGGAAGTCTTCTGCGAGCGGTTATATCTGGTCCTGTGGTTGCTGTAACTAATGGTGCTGCCGCGAGTGTAATTTCAGACTTAGAATCTTTCTTTTCTTTATCCTTTGAAGAAGAAAGTGGCTGACTTAATTTGGAGCCATCGCGATAGAGGGCAATTGCTTTCAAACCAAGTTTCCAAGCTTGCAAATAAGTGTCTGCTACTTCTGCAACAGTGGTTTCGTGTGGCATGTTAACAGTTTTTGAAATCGCACCACTTAAAAAAGACTGAGCAGCGCCCATCATTTTTATGTGTCCCATTGGAGCGATAAATCTTGTGCCTTTTTTTCCACATTTATTTGCACAATCAAAAACCGCTAGATGTTCTGGCTTTAGTGTTGGTGCTCCTTCAACAGTCATGCGTCCACAAATGACTTCATTTGCTTCTTCAATGATTTCAGAAGAAAATCCAAGCATTTTTAAAATGTTGAATCCTTTAGCGCTCGTTTGTTCAGGTGTAAATCCAAGTCGAGTTAAAGTGTCTTTGCCCAGGACAAACGGAGAGAATGCTTGAGAAAGTTCAAATACACCTGGAAGTGCATTTGTAACTTTCTTAAGATCCTCATCCGTTAAGCCCTTTGCTTTGAGGCTAGTTTCATTGATATGCGGTGTGTTCACGAGATGGAGTGTGCCCATTGCATATTCAATGATAGCACCAGCCTCATGCTCTTTATAACCTAAGTTTTTAAGTGCATAAGGTATGCTTTGATTTACAATTTTAAAATATCCACCACCCGCAAGTTTTTTAAATTTTACGAGTGAAAAATCTGGTTCAATGCCTGTGGTATCACAATCCATCAATAATCCAATGGTTCCTGTTGGGGCAAGAACAGTAGTTTGAGCATTGCGATAACCGTATTTTTCTCCAAGCTCTACTGCAAGATCCCAAGCATCATATGCTGCATCTGAAATTTCAGATGGAATGTAGCGTTTTGAAATTGAATCCACTGCACGACGATGTTTTTTCATTACTCTTAACATCGATTCGCGATTTGGTTTGAAACCAGGAAAAGTACCTTTGTCTTTTGCAATCATTGCTGACATTGCATACGCTTCGCCAGTCATAATCGCAGTAAGGGCACCACACCATGCGCGACCCGCATCGCTATCATAGGGGATACCTTTTACCATTAATAATGTTCCTAAATTTGCATAACCTAAACCAAGAG
>CAZPTV010000097.1:0-6595 GCA_964589335.1 uncultured Bacteriovoracaceae bacterium | reverse complement strand
CACCTCCATAAATAAAAGAAGTATGAAGCACGTCTTTCCATGTTACCCATAACACTTGACCAACCAATAAATCTTTAATGTGTTCAGCTCCATGGGCAATACGATCGACTACTAAAATTACTGATGCAGAAGCTAGTGCATATGTAATTCCAATTATGGCTTCTTGAGAAAAATATTTTTCATATTTGCGTGCGAGAGCAAAGAGGATTGCAGCAATAAAAGTACTGCCAAGAGAGATAAAGTAAGTTGCCGTATCATGGTGGTCGAAACCAAAAAAAATTGCAATCGTTGCACCTAAGGCTGCAACTTGTGCGAGGCTCAAATCAACGAAAATTACCCCTCTGGCTAAAACATGCAGACCTAAATAACAATGAATTCCAGCTAATATTAAACACATCGCAAATGGTGCTGCTAAAAATGTTACGGCTTGATACAAGTTATTTTCCCTCAATAGATCTTACGAGCGCATCAAATAGATCAGTATTAGTATTTATACCAGCGGCTCCTTCTACAGCTACTGGCACAATCTCAACTCTGATATTAGGTAATACATCTTTAATTTTTTTCGTAACCGTTGGATCAAAATAATTTTCAACAAGGATTAAATTGATATTTTCTTTTTTCATTAATTCAATGATTTGTATAATATGTGAACTTGTTGGAGGTATTCCTGGCTTGGGTTCGAGAATACCCGAATTTATAATACCAAACCTATCTAAAAAATACGTTAATGTTTTATGATATGTTATTATTTTTTTTACTCCAGAATTTTTAATCCTTACTTTCCATTGATCTGTTTTCTCGTTTATCTTTTTTTCAAATTCATTAGCATTTTTATTAAATTCTGCTGAATGACTAGAATCCAGTTCGCTTAATTTCGATGCAATAAGTTTCGCAGCTTTTGCAATTCTTGTTGGGTCAAGATAGACATGAGGATTTCCTAATGGATGGACATCGCCGTCTGCTCGTGTAACTTTTGTATTTGGAATTTCTAATGGATTTAGCAATTCTCCAATTTCTAAGTACCCATTTTTTCCTGGATTAATATTAGGATTACGTGAACCTTTAATGATGCTGGGAAGCCAGCCTACCTCGAGGTCTAAACCAATTGAAACGAGTAGATCAGCTTTAGATGCATTAAGCATAAAAGAAGGTTTGGCTTCAAGATAGTGTGGATCTTGAGTGCCGCGTGCAATGGAGTCTACGTTTACGTAGACTCCACCGATGCTTTTTACGATTTCTTTTAAATCAGGAATCGTTGTAACTACATTTAGCTTTGCAAAAGAAATATTTGAAAAAAATAAAAATATTATAATAAATTTCATATTTTCTCAATATCCATGAGCTGGGTGTGCGCCTAGACTCAAGTTAAATTGAAGTGCAACATTATGTCCATCTGGGCTATCAGCCTTTGAAAGATGATCATATTGAAGTCGTATTCCTGAAAATTCAGATGGAAAAAAACCTAACAGTAAACTTTGTTTTTGTTGGCTTTCTTCATTTTCTTCTTTAGGTAGACCCATGTATTCATAGCGAGCTTGAATCCACCAGCGTTCTGAAAATTGTTTTAAAAACCAAGACGCTATTCCTGCTTTTAATCTTTCAGCATTTCCTCTTCGATCTGCATAAAGATATTCAGTTGTCCAAGACCAACTATTATATTTACCTCCAACTGCCGGCCTCCATTTAAAAGTAATGTCTGAACCTAGAGCAGTGCTGTATTTATCAAATGCATTCTTTCCATTTGCACCCGACAACCCCCATTCAAAGGTTAAATCAGAATTCAAGTCCCATAAATTTTTAAATCGAATGACTTCAGCGATCTGTGCTGGATTATCAGCATTAAAAAAATCTTCATTACTTGTACTTAATCCTTGAAGAGTGAGTTCACTGTACCAAGGAAAAGTAAATAAATATGCTGCAGAAAGACCGGATTCATTTAAACCCTCGTCGCCAAAACTATTTTGATAATTTAATGGAGCATCTATAAAAGGAAATGCATGCGTATGGTAAGAATTGTGTTTTCCAAATGCTGTTTTAAATTTACCAACTTTCAATGTTAATGAAGGTATATTTAAGCTTTCAGCAAAGATTTCTTCAGGATCAATTTCGTAACCGCCTGCTTCCGCTGGAGCGACAGAAAAAAGAGCGCTACCTGAGAAGTATGGATCGGCGTCGGCTTTAAAGCTAATTTCGCTTTCTTGAAGTTGAAGACCATTTTGATTTGAACCCATTCGACTGCGATTATTTTGATTTCCTTGTTGGTAGAGACCAAGAAAATTTAATCCAATATCCGGGTTCATTGGTTTGGATTTTGGTTTTTCTTGAGCTGATGAAGTGGATAAACCTAATATGATAATAAATAATAAGATGCGTTTTAGCATTTTAACTCCTTTTAGTTAAATTTAGTAAATTGTTTAATTGGGTAATGAAAATAAATTTAAATTATATAGATAGAGGGGGAGCGCGAGAGAGTGGAAGTAAATTGTTAATCGAATAAACAATTTTATTTAAAATTTGTATATTATCTGACTCGATTGTTTCAAAATATAAACTTAAAATTGATGTTGAATGCGTTTTAAAACTTTTAATATGAAAACAAAAAATGCAATCGAGACTGTTGTGACTTTCGCGGATTTCACTTTTCTTATGGGTTATATTTAGATCTGAAGTGATATGAGTTAAAGTGTGAACTGATGAAAATGTGCCTTGTGCAAAGAGTGAGAAAAGTAGCGATAATAATATAAAAATATTCAGAATTCTCATTTTTGTTCATCATGTATTAGAAAAATCTTAAACACAAGTTTGTTTTTTGTTTTGACATAGAGTTTGTCGTGAATGATGCTCATTATCATGCATCCAATTTTATTAAAACTCGGTCCTTTAACACTCTATTCCTATGGCTTGCTTGTGGCTCTTGGGTTTTTAGCGGGGCTAACCGTAGCAGATAAAGAAGCAAAGCGGTTTTCATGGGATAGAGATTGGATCAATAAGCTTGTTGTGTTTGATTTTCTGATCGGATTACTAGGAGCGCGCATTACTTATGTGATCACTCGGTTGGGTGAAGAAAATTTTTTCACATCACTTTTTGATATTCATTCTGGCTTTGTTTTTTACGGTGGTTTGATCGCCTCTTGGTTGTATCTTTATATTTCTGTTCGAAAGAAAAAAATTTCACTTTGGTCAGTACTCGATGTTTTTGCAATGGCTATTTGTATTGGTGAAGGCGTTGGTCGGTTTGGGTGTCTGTTGGGTGGATGTTGTTATGGTACTCCAACAACGTTACCTTTTGGTGTTATTATGCATGCTGAAAAACACTTGGGTCCATTGCATCCTGTTCAAGCGTATGAAGGAATTGCATTGATTCTATTTTTCTTAGCTCTATGGTTGCGGCGTACGCATAAAAAATATAATGGTGAAGCCGTTGTTTGGTTTGTAGGATATTATTCAATCATTAGGTTTATTTTAGAATATTATCGAGGAGATTCTATTAGAGGATTTGTTATAGATAATATTTTATCAACCTCACAATTTATAAGTATACTGATTTTTGCTTTTACAATTTTTTTACATCTAAAATTAATTAAAAATGAAAATAAAAACAGTCATTAAAAAATTTGAAAATTTATTGCCAAGTGAACTTTATGATTTTTTACAGTTACGCCAAGATGTATTTATAATTGAACAAAATTGTATCTATCAAGATATTGATGGAGTTGATCGTGTTTCTGACCACGTAATGGTTTATGAAAATGGAAAATTACAAAGTTACACACGCATCACTCCTCCGGGCACGCGCTATGAAAATGATTATACAATTGGAAGGGTTGCTTCAAATCCAAAAACAAGAAAAGGTGGTTTTGGAAAAATTGCGATGTCTGAATCTATTCAATTTATTGAAAAAACATACCACACTTCCAAAATACGCATTTCCGCTCAGGCATATTTACAGAAATTTTATGAAAATTATGGTTTTAAAGTTGTTTCTGAATCGTATCTCGAGGACAACATTCCGCATTACGAAATGCTTAGAAACTGAATGATTTCTTGCTAGATGTTAATTTATCTAAGTGCTATTCTACGCTTATGAATACTTGGAACGATTTTGAGAATTATTATTCAAAAATAAAAAATGCTACAACGATTTTAGAACTACTATCTTGGGATCAAGAAGTGTTCATGCCGCCCCATTCATCTTCACAACGCGCAGATCAGATGTCTTATTTACACACTCACATTCATCAAATGAAAACATCAGAGGCCTATATAGATCTTATTCAAAAGTTATCTCAACGTAGCGAATTGAGTGCAGGACAAAAATCAACTTTAAAGCGCCATTTAAAAGATTCAATTAAAGCAAAAAAAGTACCAGAAAAGTTAGTGAGTGATATTGCAGAAGCTACAGTAAAAGCACAGCAATCATGGAAAAATGCAAAAGATAAAGCAAATTTTAATTTATTCAAAGATGATTTAAAAAAAATATTTGAACTTCAAAAGCATTATGCAGAATGTATTCGAGACGATGGGCAGCCTTTATATGAAGCACTGATGTCAGAGTATGAGCCTGATTTTCCAATATCAAAAATACGAAATATTTTTTCTGGAATTAAAAAAGATTTGGTCCCATTAGCTCATGCAACCGTTGAAAAATATCATCAGAAAAACAAACAAAAAGATCAAATTAATCTTTCATTAAATTTAAGCGACCAAAAAGCACTAAACCAAATGGTTGCAGAAAAAATTGGTTTTGATTTATCACGAGGTCGAATTGATGAGTCTGCCCATCCGTTTTGTTCGGGCTCATTCGAAGATGTTCGGCTGACAACTCGTTTTAAAGAAGATGATTGGACAAATTCACTTTATAGCGTTTTGCATGAAGCAGGTCATGGAATGTATGAACAAGGAATAGGAAAGAAAATTGGAAAGTCTGCTGCTGCTTCCGTTCCAAGTTTGGGAATTCACGAGTCTCAATCAAGATTTTGGGAAAACTGCATAGGAAGAAGCAGAGCTTTTTCACGTTTTATGGGTCCTATGTTTTCATCATTACATCCAGATAAAAAAATAACACCCAATCAATATTATGATCATGTTAATTCTCCTGATTTTACTTACATTCGTGTTGATTCAGATGAATTAACTTATAATTTACATATTTTAATTCGCTATGAGATTGAAGAAGCATTATTTTCAAACACGATTCAAATTGATGAACTGCCAATGTTTTGGGATTCTAAAGTTAAAGAATATTTAATGTTGCCTAGGATTTCAGATTCTCTAGGTGTATTACAAGATGTGCACTGGTCTTGCGGATCTTTTGGATATTTTCCTACATATACCATCGGTAATATTATTGCGGCAGAATTGGATTCAGTTTTGAGAAAAAAACAAAATCTTGATCAATTGATCGAAGAAGGTAAATTTTTAGAGATTAGAAATTGGTTGAATGAAAATATTCATTCAGTTGGTTTGAAAAAAACAACTCTAGAAACGATCGAAGGGTTAACGGGGCGCGAATTAGGTGTCAGTTCCTTCATAGATTATCTTAAGAAAAAATTTACATAGCTTTATATTTTATCCAAACCAACTGGTGACAAGATGACACGATGGTGCAAATTGTCAGGTAATCTTTTTTTGCCTAAATATTCTATAATACGATCTAACTATATGTAATTATTTAATAAAAATAATCCTAATTTTATCTTAAAACATATAAAAAGTTGGTCTTTTCATTGCATTTATCTGTTTAAGAGGGTTCAAGGAGAATCAAAGAGCCCCAAAAACGATAAGCTATTGGATCAATGGAACCGATCCAGCCAATTTCGGGAGGCTTATCCAGCATGGATGCTGATAATGGTTCATCTGTTTTTGGGCTCTTTATATGAAATGGATTCTATATCTAAGCATCGTACTTAAGTTAATGATCAGTACGGTTTCATACGCGCAAGTTACTACACCTTGGCCAAATATTTCCTCGCAAATAAATCTAGGTAATAGTCTTAAACAAAATCAATTCCCATTAAACGAAAATCGATTTGAAGGCAGCGGTGCTGCATATGATTTAATTAATAATAAAGTCTATATCTTAACAACGGGCTACCTTATTCGAATGAATCCAGATGGTACTTTAGTTGAGCAGTGGGAACTTGGCTTTGAAGATCAAGAGTCATTGGCATTACGATACATACGAGGCAAGAGAAATCCAATGATATATGTAGGTATAGAATATGATGAAAAAGAGCAAGCTGCAGTTATAAAAGAGTTTGATCCTGACTTAAGAAACGGAAGTTATACAGGCAAGCAATGGAGTATGAAAGGAGTCTTAAGTTGCCCGCAAATAAACAAATGTATGGAAGGGATTACATTTATTCCAGATCGTTTTTATTCATATAATGGCGGAAAGTCTGATTTTGGTTCAGGTGGAATTTTTGTAGTGAGTACGCAGGGGTATGGAGAATTAAAATTTATTGATATCGACTTAGCTAACTCCAATTCGTCGGCTAAAGTCTACGATACAGTTCAAACGAGCCATCAAGATGTTTCTGATATTTCTTATGATGTGATTTCAAAAAAACTTTATGTAGTACTCGATCGTGAA